>JAJKIL010000183.1 GCA_021154515.1 Niastella sp.
ATACCCATTATAACCAACCGCTGGCGCATCCTTTGGGCGCTAATTTCGTGGAAGCGATTGGTATCATAAGATATCAGCCGCATCCCAAATGGACAACCAGCGCCCGCCTGATCGTTTGGAAACAGGGTACCGATACGCTTAATAGCAATGTGGGCTCCAATATATTTATACCCAATACAGACCGCCCTTCAGGTGATTATGGTTACAAATTACCTAATGGGCCACAAGCCACCGGGGTAAATGCGCAGGTACTGGTATCGTATGAAGTGAAGGAAAATCTGTTCCTCGAGGGGTCGGCATTGATCAGGAATTATAAATCAGGGGTGCCTGAAATAAACAACCGGAACGTATCGGTATTTACAGCCGGTGTACGTTGGAATATGTTTAGAAGGGAATACGATTATTAAAAATATGACAGCTTACTATAATAAAAGGCAGGCGGCATAATTGCCACCTGCTTTTTTCATCGGTGATACACCGACCGGGTTTAAAGGGTATCACCGGGAACCACCTTTTTAACAGACCTGTTTACTAATCAGAACCCTCGTTTATGTTTCCTTTTCCTTTTGGGCAACGTAGTTGTAAGCAGGGTGCTAAACTATTACCAGGAAAGGGATATTCATATCGCTTGTATGTAAGCGACGGAATTTTGTATGTAAATGAGCCCGGGAGTGTGGATCATGGCCTTACCTGAAATCGAATTGTTTCATGAACTCTTCCTTATAATTTCTTCCTATGGGCAGGTGCTGCTGGTTCACTTCTACTTCCTGTTCGTTAAAGGACTGTATAGCGTTGATGTTTACCGCATAGGAGCGGTGTATGCGCACCAGCGACTTGTAATTGATCTTTTCCAGCAACTGGTTCAGGGATAAACGCAGTAAGAATTTCTTATCGGCGGTGATAATGGAAGTGTAATTGTTGTCTGCTTCAATATACAACAGCTCGCTGAGCTTTAATTTTACAAAGGCATAATTATGTTTCACGAAAATATGATCGTGCATTCTAAGGATCATTTCCTTCTCGGGTGAGCTGGTGCTGCGGCTGCCATCTTTGTCGAGCGGGATGATCTTCCCGGTGGATTGTTGTTCGCGTGAAACGGCAAAATTGTTCACTGCCAGGTCAATGGCTATGCGTACGTTGGTAAGGGTATAAGGTTTTGATAAAAATGCGGCGGGGTGCGTTTGTTTTATCCGTTCAATAGTTAGGGCATCCGTAAAAGCGGTGAGATAAATAATGGGTACGGCTTTTTGTTTCAGTATCTCTATGGCGGCATCGATGCCATCTTTTTCCCCGATGATGTTCACATCCATCAAAATAATATCAACCTCATTCTCCGTAAACAATTGTTGCGCTTCTTCTGCATTGTCGGCAATACCCGCAATATTATACCCATCGTGCTCGAGGCCACTGGCCAGGTCAAGCGCCACAATACTTTCATCTTCTACTATCAGGATGTTTACTTTTTCGGCAGGCATTTTAAGCTACTTGTTTTGGGATGGTTATTGTAAACTGCGTACCGGCATTAACAACCAGCGATTGTTGCGCCCGCAGCTGTTTGCAAAGGGCGGTTATCAGCTGTTTACCAAAGGAATTCTTCTTTTGTTTCCATTGCTGTTCGTCAATGCCGGTTCCATTGTCTTTTATGGTGCAAACCAGTTTTGTATCTTCTTCAATGAGTGTAATGTTCAGGGAGGGGCGATGTATGTTGCTATAGGCGTATTTCAGGGCATTGGTCATCAGTTCATTAATGATGAGGCCTATGGGCAATGCCTTGTCAATATCCAGCATTTCTTTTTCCACTGTAATGCGAAGGTCAAAATCATCGCGGTTAAACCCGTATGACGATACCAGCGATTCTGCCAGGTTGGTGAGGTATTCCTTCATGTTCACGGCGGTGAGCGATTCTGTTTTGTACAGGCGTTGATGAATAAAGCTCATGGCCTGTACCCGCTGCTGGCTTTCTTTTAAAACCAGCAGGGCTTCTTCGTCCCGTACCTTATAAGTCTGCAAGCTCAGCAGGCTGCTCACGATCTGCAGGTTGTTCTTTACCCGGTGATGCAGCTCCTTCATCATTACTTCCATTTTTTTTGACTGCCCCGCTATCTGCTGCCGTTGTTTTCTGATGCGATAATACAGCAAAACCATACAGACTGCCAGTAACACAAATAGCAACAGGGCCGAAACCAGGAAAACGATCTGCCTGTTTTTCACAAGGCTGTCTGTATGCAGCCGCCGTATTTCCAATTCTTTTTTGCCGGTCTCGAATTTTGTTTGCAGGGCAACCACTTCATTGGTCTTTGCCACGTTGTTCAGCGAATCGTCGAGTATATCGGCCTGTTTATAATAATAGAGAGCAGAGTCGAACCGGCCGGCATCGGCAAAGGAAAAGTACATGGAGTTGTAGGCATTGCGAAGGCGTTCGGGCCTGTTGAGCAACCGGGCTGTTTCAAGCATTTTGCGGGCATATAATAATGACGCTGCCGGTTGTTTCAATTTCGTATAGGCCAGTGAGATATTACCGTAATTGAACGAGAGGCCACTGAGGTTATGTGCATTCTTGTTCAGCTCTTCTGCCTTGAACAGGTATTCAAGGGCCTTTTTATAATCCTTCCAGTACTCGTTGTATACCTGGCTTATATTATTGTACAATTTGCTTACAAGGCCTTTGGCTTTTCCCGATCGCTCAATCATGTCCACTGCCTTTATGTAAGCTGCATAAGCGCTGTCGTAATATTTTTCCTGGCCTTTTAAATTAGCCCGGTCGCGGTACAGGATGCCGCACTCGTTCAGGCAACCAACCATTCCTGCTGTATCGGGTATGCTATAGAACAGGTTGTAGGCATGTTGGCTATACAAAATGCCTTTATTTATATATTCAGGCGTATTGTTATCACCCACCATGTCTTTACAAACCTGTGCCAGATTAAGGTAACTATTGGCTGCCGGGCCCACATCATGCTGTTCTTCATTTATGGATATGCTGTTCAGCAACTTATTAACGGCGGTTGTGTATTCGCCCTGCATTCTGTAATACGCTGCCTGGTGAGCTTCGCCTATTGCTTCGCCCCGGCGATACGAGCGTTTTTTTGCCAGTTGAACAGCCAGCGAGGAATAATAGTTTATGGAATCTTTATTGGTTTGGTAATACGTGTTGGCAAGGCTGTTGAGCAGTTTGACCTTATTGGTATCGTCTTGTTGAACAGCCAACAGTTTTTTGAGACTATCCTGTTTTTTCAGTCGGTCCTGTGCATGTGCAGATGAAAAACCACAGTACACCAACAAAGCAGTTAATATCCGCAGGTATGTTTGGCTACTATTCAGGCAAGAAAGGGTTTATCTACAAATGTAAAAGAAAAACAGCTGTCCTGATCTTATCGGGACAGCTGTTTCGTATATTATTAGAATTATATATATCCTTTTCTTACCCCTCGAATATAAGCGAGAAAACGACCATTCTGGAGTTCAGTTTGTCAATAGAACTGGAATATTTAAGATTTGCGTCGCGGGAATGGATATTGCCAAGCCCGTTACTGATCTTGATCTCAGGCGACAGAATAAATACCGGGAAATAAATATTGAACCCTACACCGGCTTCAACCCCATAATCGAATTTTTTCAGCTTTACCAGGTCTTCTGCCTTGCGGGCGGTTGAATTGGAAGCCAGGTCGTATTCGATCTTGCCACCCCCAAACATGTACACCCTGAAGTTACCGATGCGATCGCTGCGGAACTTAAGATGTAAGGGTAACCCGATCAGGATGCTTTCCACCCGTTTGGTCATAACCGGTGCCTCGTTTTTGTTGGGGTCGGGATATTTTATGTGATAAGTGAGATTCTTATAGGCAAATAATAGCTGGGGGAAGATAGCCCGGAGTTCGAACCGGGGCGACAAACGCAGGGTATGCATACCAGCCAGGCCGAAGCCGCCGGTATTTTCAGGTTCCACCACCATTACGCTGTCATTTGACAGAAATGAAGGATGCTGGCTCACCTGGAACCTGGCACTATTATAAATAAGACCAATGCCCAGATAGTATGTTTTACTATCATGGTCAGGTAGGTTTAACTCATCTCTTAATTGAGCGTTTACCTGTTGTGAGGCGATCAAAAGCAATAGCCCTGCTGCCCATCTGTTTAACTGGCGGTTTTTGAGCCGCAATAAATTGTACATATTCCTAAACTCAGCCGTTTTAGTGTGGTATTCTTAAACCCAACTTGTTGTAAAATATGTAGAAATGTTTCGCCTTCAGGAAATGCTTTAACTGATTGATTTAGATACTGATATGCGTCCTTGTTCTTCGATACCCACTGACCCGCACGGGGTGCAATGATGTTCATGTACAGGTTATACAAACCTTTAAAGCCCTTTTTACTGGGTTTCGAAAATTCAAGGATAACCGCTTTACCGCCTGGTTTTAGTACCCGGTACATTTCAGCCAGCCCTTTTTCAAGGTTTTCGAAATTCCGCACACCAAAAGCCACGGTAATGGCATCAAACGTTTCATTGGGAAAGTTTATTGCCTCACTATCGCCCTTTAACAATTCTATTTGCTTAGATAGCAATAATTTATCAACCTTTTGACGCCCCAAATTGAGCATCCCCTCCGAAATATCTATTCCAACTATCTTTTCGGGGTTCAGGTATTTCGAGGTCATAATGGCCACATCGGCGGTGCCGGTAGCCACATCGAGCACCATACGGGGGTTTATTTCTTTCAATTCACGGATGGCGCGTTTACGCCAGCTTACATCAATACCGCCCGATAAAAAGCGGTTCAGGAAATCGTATCTGAATGCTATCTGGTCAAACATAGCCGCTACCTGCTCTTTTTTGGTTTGCTGCGACTCGTTGAAGGGCACTATATTATCGTGTGAATATTTCGACATGGGGGGCAAAGATAATTTATCTTGCAGTATGATTATTCAATCTGCCACCTACGTCATCAGCAGTCCTGATTATAACAAATGCCCAAAGCCCGACCGGCCCGAATATGCCTTTATTGGCCGTAGTAATGTGGGTAAGTCGTCGTTGATAAATATGCTGGTTGATAACCAAAAGCTGGCAAAAACATCTTCTGCGCCCGGTAAAACACAATTAATAAATCATTTTGATATAAAAAGTTTGAAAGGCTCCCATCCGGCCTCTTCGCCAGGTGGCGGTGCAGTAAAAACTTACTCCCAGAAAGATGTTACCCCCTGGTATCTGGTTGACTTACCAGGATATGGTTTTGCCAAGGTTTCGCAATCGACGCGCAGGCAATGGGAACAGATGATTGAGAATTACCTGCGCAAACGCGAAAACCTGATCAATGTGTTTGTATTGATAGACAGCCGCCATAGTCCGCAAAAGCTGGACCTTGATTTTGTAGATCAGCTGGGCAAATGGGAAGTGCCTTTTTGTTTGGCCTTTACCAAAGCCGATAAGGAAACACAAAAGACAGTAAGCAAAAATGTAAAGGACTTTTTAGATGCCATGCGTAAAACCTGGCAGTTCTTACCACAGAGTTTTGTAACCAGCGCCGAGAAAAAAATGGGAAGAGATAAAATGCTTCAGTTTATTGAGGACTGCAATAAAGAGGCGGCTAAGGCAGAAAATGAGTAGGTACTTTTTAAGGCGACAATGCCCTGAGTTGTGAAAAGAGTGATATTCACAACCAAACATTAAAAAACCCTCCGTTTACAGCGTGAGGGTTCGTTAATTTACAACCTTGTTGGCACAGCTGCTACTGGCAAAAGCTTCGGGTTTGGCCTTGAAAGCAAACCCCATTCCCAGTATGTAGCCCATGGCTTCCTTCAACGCATCATTACTTTTGAAATGCGGGTTGGTGTTAATGTCCGCATGCACTTCCATGTCTACATTGTACAAATTAAAGAGGGGGCAGAGGTCGTAAGCGATTTCAATACTCTTGGCAACTTCTACCAGCATTCTTTCTTTGATACTGTACTGCTTTCTGGTTTTTTCATTGTGAATGAACATGAATCCACCATGTCCTTCACGAAGGAAAACAATTACGGTAGCAAACTCTGTTTCTACACCCTTTACCTGCGAATCGGTACCGATGCAAACTTTAAGGTGATAGCCCTTTTCAGTTTCGCGTTTGATAGCATTTTCAACGGCATCGATGATTGGCAGTTCAATCGGGTCACCATTAAATTTTCTCCATAACATCATAGTGAAACGGGTTTTCCGAATTTACCGAAAAACCCGCTGTTCACCAAATCATATGATTATTATTGTTTTATTAACTTAAGCGTAGTGGTCTCCATTTCGCCTTGTATCCGAAGGAGTATCAAGCCCTTTTGTGCATTTGTTATATCGATGTTATTTGTTCCGGTAACCATTTTGCCTCGTTGCAATAAACGGCCGGTTCCATCCAGCACCTGGAAGTTGCAGTCCTTGTCAGCATTAGTTATAATTGAGTTAGTTACCACAGTGCTCATCACCTTTACCGAAGCTTTGTTGTCGCCTTTGTCGCTAATGGTAATGGTGTTGGAGTAATATGATTTTTCGTCGGCTGTGGTAATGATCCTGATACGATAAAAAGGTGCGTTATCAGTTAATGGCTTCCATGAAAATGTTTTGGTGCCGGGGCCAACCTGTGCCAGCGCATCGAAGTGAACACCATCTTTTGAATTTTGTATTTCAATTGTTTTAACAGCTTCATCTGTTTCATACACCCAGTTCAGGTTATGCGTGCCTTCAGTTGCTTTGCCCGATAAAACGAACTTGTGTATTGGCAGTGATGTAAGTGGAGAAGCGGCGATGGTATAATAACCCAGGCTTTCGCTTTTTGCAAAGTTTGCATTGGCGGTGCCTTCTACTACCACATAATAAGTGCCACTGTTCAGGTTACTGTCGAGACTGGCACTTACAAGAGTAGCAGGATTGTATTGTCCTATGGTGTCTGCTTTGTAATTGAGCAGGCTTAATTTAATATCGAGGTTAGCGCCTGAATTGTTAAGGCCTACATTTTCAGGCACTGCATTCAGGTGTATGTAGGTTGGTGTAGTTAGTGTGAATTTGAATACGTCTTTATCGGTGCCGGAATTAATTAAACCGCTGGTGGCAAAACCGGTATTTGAAAAACCAACACTGGTAGCATTCGTATGCGTATCGCCAATATCATCGGGGCGGAAACCAAAGTTATTGGGAGATCCGGAGATGATAGCCAGGTCATCCTGGTAATAGTTACAGGCATAGGTGTTGGTGCCGTAGTGCCAGGTAGTAAGGTTTTTGTAATAGCCTACGCCCATAATGGGCGCCCAGCTGGTTTCACCGGAACCGGTGCCGGGGTTATATTCAGTTTTTACACAGCTTGAATTATAGGCACTCTGGTGCTGTAAGCCCAGGGTATGACCTGCTTCGTGCGAGATAGCTTCAGCCACGCTCTTCTTACTGTTGCCCAGCAGGCTGCTGAACACCCAGGCTGGCGTACCATCGCCCCAGGTAAAAGAACCAACGTAAGCAACACCGCCTACGCCCCCGCCATACCATTGGTAGCTTGGGGTAACAATTACCCTGATGCGTTGAGTCGGCGGTGCAGCTAAAAACACCGTAGAATCAGTAGTGATGTTTACATTAAAAATGCGGTAATCTTCAGCCACCCGGTTAAACATTTCATTGATGTCTGAAGCAGAAAAGCCGGAAGCCTGGGCGGTAATAGGTCCACTCCAGTTCCAGGAGGTGCCGGTTACATACTGGCCGTCAAAGTCAACGAAGATGGTGGCTCTGGCCGATGGATAGCTGTTTAACAAAGGAACCTGCGCCTTTACCCCTGTGGCAATGGCAAGGCCACACAGTACGGTAAAAATGGTTTTCATTGGATTTCAATGCGGATTTGGATGTTAAATAGTGTTCAAAGGTTTTCAATGGGTACGGATCAAAATGGTTACTCAACCATGAAATACTGCTTAGGCTTCTTTACCCAGAAATAACGGTTGTTTTCTTCCGTTAGTACCAGTACTTCGTCTGATTTGGGATTGATGATGCGGCCTACCAGTTTTTGTGTATTATCGTTTTGGGTAATTACCGATACGGTGCACAGGGCGCCGGGCATACTGATGGATCTGATGTTCATGTTCACCACGCCGGCTGCTGATTGTATTTTTTCAACCAACTCGCCCGAAAATTCATAATCGCCGAGCGTCATATTTATTTTGTCTGAAATACGATGGGCTGAAAGCCCTTTCACAGCTGAAAAGTTACATTCCAGTTTGGGAGGAAGTTGCGAAAGTGTTGTAGCCTTGCTTAATACAGGCTTTTGATTTAGGGTAACGGGTTGTTGCTGGGCGGTTATTGATTGGTATGCGAAAATGCACGCCACTAAGAGCCCTATAGCATTCAGGTTTTTCATTATGTACGGGTTTTAGTGTTCGGATCTGGATTACGTTGGTATAGGTCTTAGGGATATATTAAATCTACGATTCATTGATTCAATACAAAGGTAAAACGCAAATGATATGCAGTTATTTTACAAGGGGGATATAAACAAATAATCTGAGTGTAAAAAGTAAGTTGTACTAAGGGTTATTACCATGGGTATTTAGTATTGACCCGTGCTCAGGAGCACTAAAGTGCAGGCCTCCATTGGTTGAATACCATTGGCTTTGGCCAACTCGGATAGTTCAGGATTTTCAGTTCCCGGGTTGAATATAATACGTTTTGGGCGCAGGGATAGTATATAATCGTAGTATTCTTTCTGATTGGCAGGGTTCAGGTATAACGTAACTGTATCAACTGTATCCTGGGGATCTTTTTCGGTAGTAATATCCACGTCCAGTACTTTTCCCATCCTGCGACCCAGCGCCACCACGGGGTGCTGATGCTTGCGTAAACTGTTTATAGCCAGAAAGCTATAGCGGGCGGGATTGGCGGAGGCGCCCAGTACCATCGTTTTTTTACTACCTGTTTCCATACCCATTATAACAACCTGTTTACTCAATTGGTTGTCATTCAAAACTATAATATTTTCCGGTAAACAAAAATGAAAGGTGTGTGTTTTCGGCACAAAGCTCCCGTTAGAATAGGTGATATTTCTTTCGGGGAGTTTGGTTGATAATGTCGGTTAACGCATGTTCCAATGCGTTATACCTGAATAAAAATCCTGATTTTAATAACCGGGCCGGGTATACCCACCTGCTTTTTAATATCAACTCGGTTTCTGTACCTATCAGAGCCGAGCCTGCTTCCAGTATCCACTTGTAAGCGGGTAACCCTATTTTGTGGCCTGTGATGCGGCGAAGGGTTTGCATAAAATCGGCATTGGTTACTGCATTGGGGGAGCTGCAGTTAAAAACACCTTCTTCCTCTTTGTGAGCATAACACCATTCAACAATGCGGCATAAATCTTCAACATGTATCCAGCTGAACATTTGGCTGCCATTG
>JAJKIL010000184.1 GCA_021154515.1 Niastella sp.
ACAAAGAAGAGTTATTATTTTACCAACCAAATCCCCAGATCACTTATGATTGATGCTATCAGCAATACCGTAACGCTCCGCTTCCTCGCCGAGCCGTCAGACGTCAACTTCGGAGGGAAAGTACATGGAGGGGCTGTCATGAAATGGATTGACCAGGCAGGTTATGCCTGTGCCGCCAACTGGAGCGGACAATATTGTGTGACAGTATACGTGGGTGGTATCCGTTTCTTCAAACCCATCTCTATCGGCGATATGGTGGAAATTACAGCTACCGTTATTTTTACCGGTAACACCAGCATGCACATCGCTATTAATGTGCAGGCAGGTAATCCGCGTCATAAAGAAAGGGTAAAGACCACCCATTGTGTGATGGTATTTGCGGCAGTGGATGATAATGGCAAAACAGTATCTGTTCCTAAATGGGTTCCTGAAACACCCGCGGCTATTGATATGGAGAATTATGCCAAAAAGTTAATGGCACTGAGACAGAATATTGAAGATGAAATGAAACCACACATGTAAGCGTGGTTTCATTTACCCCCACAGCAAGCACCCTTATTGCATATCATAGATCGCGAAGGTGCTTACAAAAGCAGGCGGGGTTGTTGTAGTAGTAGCTACGTTAACGATCTTGTATTTACCGCCGCTTGTGGCTGTAGTACTAAAAAGTGACTGAGGAAGTATTCTGCCATAGGCTGAACTGGCGGTTGCTCTTAGATCTCCAATCAGTAAGGTATCTGTTGCGGCATCATAGGCTCTTATGTATAGCGCTTGTGAGGAAGTTTGAGATTGATCTGAAGAGGATGTCCATCCGGGAGGCCTTTTAGGATAACGCGACTTGAGAAAATCAACAGGATCGCTTAGTTCACCAAACGGTACATTTCTTAACACAATGGGCAATGTATCGAATTTTTGGGCTGAGGAGGAGATAAACAGCGGAGCAAAGAAACGGAAATTCACCTTTCGGCCCACCCCTCCTATCTTAACATTATTCAATAATTGAAACCGGTTACTGTCAATCGACACACTGGAAGTCTCCTTGGAATTATAGAATTTTGCGTAGTTAAGCGCATCGACAATAAAGATGGTAAAATCATTGTTACGCGAAGGCACAAATGTAGTGTCGAGCAACAAAGAATCCGATGACTTCCTTTTTATTTGCAGGGTCATTTCTTTATCTGATAATAATATTCTGTGATTCAGACTATTGCCGGAAAGCAAAGAATCTACGTTAACTCCATCTAACGTTACAGTTACCGTGGGAGCCTTTGCCACTAACCTGTAATTGACAGAGATATTACCGTATGCGTAATTTTCAACAGGCGTGCCGTTATCTTTCCGGCAAGCGAAGGTGAATAAACCTAAAGCGATCAGATAAAGAAAATAACTTTTTTGCATGAAATGTTTGTTTTATTAAAAGAGGTTAATGGATACCGCAGTATCCATTAACCAATGATAAAATTGACTATCGAAAGCTTACATTAATTAATATCTTACCCAGCCACCGAAGTCTAAACCGAGTGCCCAGTTTTCAGTTCCGAAAGCACCGATGTAATCAACCTGAGTGAAAGAGAAAGCATTGCAACCATCTGTAAAGCAACCAGCCCATGTAGCGCCCAATGCAGGAGAACCTTCCTGTGGTAAAGCAAAGTCAGCCTGAGTGCGGTCGAACGGAGCGTTTAACAGGATGTCAGCATTAGGATCAGCACCAGTGAAACCGTGGTTAGAAGCATCTGGTGTCCATGTGCCAGCAGGAGATTCTGTCTTGAATGGTTCGTCATATGCATGAACCAGGTTGTTCTGGAAGCAGGAAGTACCGGCAGCCAGCGCACCCTGAGTAGCAGCACCGTCAAGAGATACACCCCATTTCCAACCCATGTAGATAGAGTTAGCCAGACGGAAAGCGGAGTTTCTTCTGAGGTGAGCAGCTCTTCCATAAAACCCTGTACCAGAAGGCGCCATATTGGTGTTATGAGCCAAAGTGCTGTTTTCCTGGCCAATCAGGGTCAGGTTAGAGATCTGTGGAGTTGTTTGAGGAGTGGCTGTAGATCCGGCAGCATCGTTATCAGACTCCTGACCGTTAGACGCACTGAAATCAGCACGGGTAGGATCAGAGATACCCATAGCAAACTGGATGTGACCTGAAAAACCGAAATCAGTATCGAACATATCGTCCAGCGGATCGATGGCCAGCAAGTGAGTAGCATTTACTGTACCGCCAAACCACTCGAACGCATCGTCGTTTGATTTGTATGATTCGATATAATCCAGGATGGTTCCGCTACCTACGCCACCCAGGGTAAGACCATTGATCTCATTGTTGGGGCTTAAAGCGTAACCAGCATACTCGATACGTACATAACGCAGGATACCTGAGTTATCATTACAATCAGTACCACCATAGTGTGCATCAGCAGGTGGGTTGTCAGGAATACCTTCGATCTGGGGGTTATCTTTGTTCACAGGTGCTTTACCCAATAAAATTACCCCAGCCCAGTCTCCTGATTGAGGAGCGCTGTCCCAACGGTAAGAGGTGAACACGATTGGACATTCTGGATTTCCATCGGCGATCAGCTTTGAACCGCGGGTGATAACAAGGCCACCACCAGGTTGGCCGTTTGCACCTGGATCTCCTTCAATACGGGCACCGGCCTGAATGGTCAACGTAGCATTATTAGATACATATACCAGCCCGCTTAAATGGATCTCTTTAGCACTGCTCAGGTACAGATCAGAAGTAATTACACCAGTAAGCGTAGTGTCGCCTGCGCTTCCGGGCGTAGGTCCGCATTCAGCCAGGATACCAGCTGATAATTTTGGATCTACATCTTTGTTGATGCCTTTTTTACAGGCATACAATCCCAGCGTAGTAGCCGCAGCCACTGTCATTGCGCTTAAAAGGATCTTGTTCCGTTTCATGGTTTAATGATTGTGTTTAATGTTTACTGATTGTGTTTAATTTATGTTCTAAATATTACCGGTAATCATTTATTAAAAAGTGTAACTCAATACAATTCCAGCAGTGCGCCCGGGCGATAACTTTTGGATCAGCAGGTCATGCTTCTGATACAGCAGATATTTATTGGAATAATCACCATTTTGTGCACGGGCATCCTCTTCTGTTGTTTTACCACGGTTCGCATAAATAAGATTGCTTTCCTGCAACAGGTTGCTTAAATTGAGCTTTACCTCGGCACGTTGTTTCAAAAAGCGGGCAGCGATCTGTGCATCCAGCGAGCGCATAGGTTTTTCAAATTGTGAGTTAACGACATCCTGCTCATAGATCACCATCCGGTTTGATATGGTGTTGTAACTGATACTGATGTGTAGCAATTTATCGTTGTAATACAAACCGGCATTGCCCACATAATTACTTTGTCCCATCAATGGTCGTTTTTCTTCTTTGCCAATGATCTGCTCTGGCACCACTTTATCACCTTCTATGCGGTTGGTAGTTTCCTGCATAGGCGTTACCTTGCTGTTCAACGCGGTGAAATTGCCATAGATAGTCAGGTTCCTGATAACAGGTACATCGATAAATGCCAGGGTTTTGCGCACTTCCACTTCTATACCATAGTTATGGCTTTTATAGTTATTGCGCAGGGTGTAAACGCTATTCGATGCCATCTTATAGATCTCCATGGGGTACTTTATATCTTTATAAAAGAACGAACCCGAAACAATTTCACCAGCGCCCGGGTACCATTCCAATCTTACATCATAATTGTTCAGGGTGGTTGAATGCAGCAGGTCGGCGCTGTAAGTACCTCCTAATTCAAAATCGTATTCTCTGAAATAAGCCATTTCCCTCAGATCCGGCCTGATGATGCTTTTTGAATAGGCAGCGCGGACATTCATGCGTGGCGTAACGTTGTAAGTAAGGTTGGCCGAAGGGAATAACTTCCAGTTCTTTTCCCGGTTGTACAACGCGCTGAAATCATTGATGCCACTGCCCCTGCTATCTTTAATATTTTGTATAATGGCGTCCAGCGTTTGGTTGGATTTGTTCATATCAAAATATTCAGCCCTTACGCCCCATACCAACCTCCATTTACTGGCAATCCGGTTGTCGAACATGCCATAAAAAGCATGTAAAGAAGCAGTGCGGTTATAATCATCGCCATAATCTGGAATAAAATTTTTACCACCTCCATATTCAGGGGAGAACAAATTTGGCAAAGAAGGATAAGATTTTATAACACTCCCATCTACCTGATCGCCTAAAAGCGCCACATAAAAGTTCCGGTCCTTTTTCCAGCCGGCATATCCCGCTTTAAAAATATTATTTGTTATCCCAAGGGTAAAAGGCGCCGAGGCATTTACATCCCAACTCAGGTTCTTCTCTTCTGCTTTTGTGTACATCCGCAGCATGCCTGTGTTTACCAACTCCGGAGAATACTGCGTTACTGTAAAATCATTGTGTGGTAATTCAAAACTATCCGGCACCGTTTTCCACAGCGCAACGTGATTATCTGGCCGCTCCCTTTTTACATAGGTATAATTACCTGACCAGTTTATTTTAATGCCTTTTTCGCCAATAGCATGTTCCCCTCTTAACTGGCTTTGCCATAAACCGGTTTGCTGTACTTTTTCTATCAAGGCCCGGCTGTTACCACCCAAATTTACATGCGTACCACTTCCAAAATTTGTCTGCTCATCCAACAGTGTTGTAAACAAATTCTGCCAGCTTATTTTATGCTTTTTGGTAGTATAGCCAATAGCCAGCACACCACCCATATTGGTTGCAAACACATCCTGGTTTGCACGCAGGTAATAATCTGTACTATCAGCATTAGAGAGGTTTTCAAATCCAAATCGTTGGGTAACCAGGCCGTTTATGGTTTGCGTATTCCGGTAGCTGAGCGAAGCCAGTACCCCTATTCTTCGATCGGCCAGCTTACCTGTTTTGAATACATGACCTACCGATACCTGGTAGTTTTGTGAAGGCCTTGCTTTGTAATAATACGGCTGCCAGTTATTGGTAAGCACGGCATTATCTTTATTGGCATCTTTATATGCTCTTATATCAGCCAGGCTGTTCCAGTCTTTTTTACCATATAAATACCGGTGTGAAGCGTAATTGCCCCAGTAGCCCTTATTACCATCCCGCTCAAAGGTGAGCATATCTTTACCGGAAGTCTGGTCGTTTATAGAAGTACCAGCCGTAAGGGTAATAAAATTTTCAGAAGGGATACTTTTAGTCTCCACCATTACCAGGCCGCCACCAAATTCCGCACTCATATCAGGGGTTATCGACTTGGCCACTACAATATTGTCCACCATATTGGAAGGAATGATATCAAAGGAGAACTGTTTACGGTTCAATTCGGTACTGGGCATTACCTGGCCATTCAGCAAAGCCTGGTTATACCGCTCGCTCAATCCGCGTACTACCACATATTTATTGTCTACCGACGACACGCCGCTTATCCGCCGGATGGACTCGCCAAGATTTTTATCCGGGGTAAGGCTGATCTGTTCTGCACTAATACCATCCCCAATGGAAGCACTGTTCTTTTGGCGTGAATATAAAGAGGCTACGGTTTCTTTACGGGCAGTGGTAGCTGTTACTACTACGCCAGCCAGTTGTCCTTTTTGCCGTTTAAGCGTTACATTCAAATCAAAGAGCTGATTTTCTTTTACCTCTATATCAGTAACATTTTTTGATTCGTACCCTGCTGAACTTACCGCAACTACATATCGCCCTTTTGGCACACTAATGGTAAATACGCCACTAACGTTGCTAGTAGTAACTGCATCACTGACCTTAATATTGACGCCAACTACGGGATCACCGTTCTCTCCATCGATTATC
>JAJKIL010000185.1 GCA_021154515.1 Niastella sp.
GAGTTCAGTTTAGCCAGTTCGTGGTATGGTTCAACCTGTGAGTCAGTAAAGTCGCCTACTGCAACAAAGGTGATATCCTCCCTGGTGCCGGTAATTTGTTCGGCAATGCTGAAAAATAACGGATAATCTTTTTTGTTCGAAAAGCTGGCAACCATTACCACTGCAAATGGCGTTTTGATACCATATTTTAATTTTATTGCCTCCCGCGCAGCCAGGTTTTCGAAACGATAAAAATTCAAGCCATTATAAATTACTTTAGATTTTCTTTCCGGCGGCCTGAATGCAATCAACCCCGCCTGTGAGTTGGCAATAATGATTTTTGAAAAACTAAAATTGATCTGATCAATCAATCCGTTTAACGACCATTTTGTTGCATTGGATGGGGCACAGGTAATTTGGCCATTCACCAACGGTATACCCGTTGCTATGACCGCTGGAAGTGCCAGAAATGATTGCATGCGCCCCCAGGTGTGAATGATATCTGGTTTGAACTGTTTACATTTTTTATAGAATTTATAAAAAATGGTGAGGTCATTTTTCTTCCAGCTCTTCGGGATAACCTGGTAATTAATATTAAGCTTGTAAAAGGAAGGATATTCGATCATTGGATCGGTTACAATAACCATTAATTCATATTGTTCCTTACCCTGCAGGTAAGTAAGCAGTTCTATCAGCCTCCTTTCTTTCCCGCCCCCCATTAAACTTCCGATAAAAAAAATAATCCGGGTCTTGTGGTTGTTCTCTGTCATGTCAAAGGATTTTCTTTGTGAATACACTTAAGCAGGGGCATTAAAGTAGGTACTACTGGTGATTGGCTTATCAGTCTTTGAAAGGTAATTGAGCAGTTGCCTGGCCACTATTCTGTAATCATGATAGTGTGCCACATATTGCCGGCCGTTTTCCGCCATCAGTTGATACAGCTGAGGTGTTACCGAAGCATATTTACTGCACAGTTCAAACACATCTTTATACACTATTCCAAGTTCATGATTCGAAATAATTGAATCGGGATTCACGTTTATGGTTGATAGAACAGGCGTACCAACCGACCATGATTCGAGAAAGGTATTGCTGAATCCTTCAAACCGCGAGGTGTTCAATAAGAATTTTGCTTTTGCCAAAAACGGCAGCACCTGTGTTCTATCCAGGAAACCTGAAAATTTTACATTCGGTAACTGTTTTAATTTTTCCAGGTAGGTACTGGTTTCTTCATCACTGTTCGATCCGGCCTTACCCGCAACCATAAATTGTTCTTTTTTTAAAAGACTGGCAACCTGGTATAACAGCTTTAGATTTTTAGGGTATCTGTACAGGCCAAGCCAGGCTATATAACCGCCTGAATGATCCTCTTTGGGCAGTTCCTGGTTGTTTAAATAATATGGGTTGGAAATTTTTATGGCCGATTTATGGGGAAATTTCTTTTTGATCTTTAGTAGCTGGTAATTATTCTGACATAATATATGATGCGACATTTTGAGCCCCCAATACATCAGTAATTGATGTATGGCTGAATTGCTTTCACGGAAACGCTTGTCTAAATGTGCATCGCTGGAGATGCGTTGAATATATTTAACGTGTAATATCCGGCAGGTAATTGCCAACAGCAGGGTGCCCCAGCCCGCAATACCCGAATAGAGATAGTCAGGTTTTGCTGCTTTGATCTTTTTATAAGTATGCGGCAACCGGTAATAGAGCCACCGGAACCACCGGATACCTTTGTTGAAGTTGTACATCGGAAGGATCCTGATATTCCTGCATTCGTCTTTTAATACGTATTTACTATCGGTATTCGTCATTACCAATACTTCCTGTCCCTGTTCTATAAGCCCCAGGATCCAGCCATAGGTTTGAACTGCAGAACCGCCACAGGGCTTTTCATTTACCTGCATCAGGTTAATGATCTTTTCATCGATAAATAAGAACCTTGCCATTGTTGTAGAGTTGAGAATGAGGAGTTGAGTTTTATACGATCTCAGGTTGTTTAAAGAGGTAAGGCTGTTCTTCAGGAACTTCTTCCTGTTTTGATACGGGAAGCATAAGCACCAACATCTGTAATACCGATGCTGCGGCTTCGGTATACCGGCCACTACCGGTATATGCCAGGAAGGTGGCGCAACAAAACAGAATGATCAATTTCTCCTGGTAGGTGCCCGATGCCCTGAACGATTTCAGAAAGGCTGTGCCCATCATAAGCAGGTAAAGGGTTAGGCCTATAAGTCCGCTCGAATGGGTAATGTTGGTTAAATCGCCATGCAGGCTTCTGTCGCCCAGGATGCCATTCCCATAATTACCGGCGCTGTTAAACAGGTCGTAGCCGGTCCAGGGGCTGTAGGCATGATACACAAACATATCAGCATATAAAAGATCGTATTCAAGGAATCGTTTTTCTTCTGCCAGGTCCCGGTCATCCAGTTTGCGTAGCTCTACCCGTTGTTTGAACTCGCTCATGAAATCAGTTTCAGTATAAATAAAATAAGCAACGGCCCCTAAAACGCCCAGGGCAACCAGTAACACTTTTGCTTTTTGCCGGGTGAGCATGGTCATCAGGTTTATAAGAAGAGCCAGTGCGCTTAAGCTCATAACGGTGCGCCGAAGGGAGAGCAAAACGAGAAAGAATGCAACCATGGCAACACCCAGATAAAGCACTTTCTTTTCGTTAATACCCCTGTTAAGTACAACAAAAATGGCGAGCGGTAACGTGTTGAAGGCCGCGGCATACAGGTTGCCATATAAAATGCCCGACTTGATCCCATACATTTCTGCAGGGGCAAACTTATATATGGTGGCCGCCATTGAATTCATTATAAAAAGAATAAGTATCAAAAGCGCTGCCTGTGACAATTCCTGGTAAATAACGGCTGGCGGATGGCTTTTATAGAGCGCAGCTATTAGTGGCACCGATATAAAAAACCAGCACACGGAAAAAACGTAAGGCCGTACAAGTACCAGGTCTTGCGATCTGTTCAGCAGCAGCAAAAAATATCCTATTAAAAGAACAGCCCAGATATTTTGCCGGTAGAACGAAGGATTCTTTATTATCTGTACTAAAATTAACAACGTTATTATTCCGTAATAAAGAAAGGCCGGTGATACGTCGCTGACGATTTTTTCAGTAAAAAAAAGTACAGACAAATACACAACACAGAAGTCACTCTTTTTAAATAGAATGTATGCTGAAAGCCCAAATATGAATACAACTTTAATGACCAGAATAAACGAATCCATAATATTCTTCTTATCAGTTCATAATAATTGAAAAGCGTTCCCCGACAACCTGGGCGAATTTTGCATAGAAAGCATCGCCTGACAAATTCTCCCTGGCATATTGCAGGGTTTTTAATCGCATTTGATCCAGTTTGCTGTAATTGGATAAAAGTGCTTCCAATGACGCAGTCAGTTCTTCCAGGCTGTTTGATTTAATAACGAACCCGTTTTCTCCATTATGAATATTGAATTTGGTGCCACAGGTATCGGTACAGATCACCGGCAGACCGCAGCCCATGGCTTCGTTCACCGAGATGGAATATGGTTCATCGATGGCCGGTAATACAAAAATGTTGTGCGAGGCATATAAGGTCGACATCTGGCTAAAAGGAACATTTTGTTTCCACTCAACGCGGTCGTTCAATCCGAGGTCATAAGCGGCTGCTTTAATTTTCATGAACCTGGTTTGTTGTTCCTCATTAGCGCACTCACCGGCAATAGTAGCCGTGAACCGGTACTGGTTTTTAAGTTCCCCCAGTGCCTGCAGAAAAAGCATATGTTTCTTCCTTTCCTGATGGTATTTACCAATCATTAAAATTCCGGGCCCTTCGTTGGATATGTCTTTTCTGCAGGCGTGTTCTGGAGTAATACTAACTGGCAAGGGAACGTGATACATATACCTGGGCCACCCCTTTTCTCCTGGTGAATCGTTGCTTTTTATCGGTGTTATCCAGGCTGCTTTGAAAAAATCTATTGTGAACTTTTGCTTTAAAAGTGTTTTTCGTGATCTGGTTCTTAGCAGGTCTTCCTGGGTATAGAAAATGATCTTTGCTTTTATCAGCAATGCAAAAAAAGCTGCCAATTGGGAGAATAGTTTGTAGGGATCACGGATCACAACGATCTGTGGTTGTAGTTGCTTCATTGCCCGCCAATAGGTGAACGCACCGGGAAAATAAAACCGTTTGTTTGACTGGCCTTTATCGAATTTCTTTTCAATGAACCGGCTCAGTTTACTTTGTTTATAACAAACCGGTGTTACCAGGCTATGGTCTTCAGTGGCGCCTATACAGGATACATGAAAAAACACTTCGTGGTTTTTTTCCAGCAATATTTTTATTATCTGAACCTGGTTGGTATGGAACCTCGGCGCCACAAAAAGGATTTTCATGTACTTGTTGTTTAGGTTGCTAGTTTTTGCTGAAGGTTTTATCAGATTTGAGGAATTTTATGGAGGTTACCATTTGGCGCAACTCCTGTCTCTCTGTTTTGCGCAATCCAAAAAAGTAAAATGCAATTAATGAGGTAAGGAAGACTGTTGGCGCCAATAGGGCCAATTGATAGATTGTAACAACACCGGTTATGGAGGCCAGCCATACGGCCAGGCCAAATAAAATAAAGGAGGTGAAAAAAGGCCGGTAACTAATTCTGAACTCACTTTGCGCCCCTGACTGCATAATACCGGCCAGTATTTTTCGTTGCCCTATAAATAAGAACAAGCGGCTTATGATAAGGGCCAAACAAAGGCCTACAATGCCCCATTTGCTTGCGAACAGAATTCCAAAACCTGCAAACAGGGCGCCCGAGATCAGCGTAAGAAAAACCTTCTTCTTAATATCCAGGGTAGCGCTGATGATACAGGCATCATTCTTCACAAAGGTGTCCTGCATGATGGTAATCATGATCATCACGTTCGCCAGCTGACCGGCAAAATGTTCTTTGCCTACCCATACTTTTAAAAAGGTATGGTTGAATAGAATAACAGTGACGCCAAAAGCGGTGGTCAGCAACAGGGTGACGCTGTTTATTTTTTTTCTTACATTATTTATTTTTTCGTATTCTTTCAAGCCCAGCAGTTTTCCTACGCCTGGCATTATACCTAATATCAACCTGTTTATAATACCCTGTAAAGCCATTGGAATAAACTTCGTAAGGGTGTAGTAAGTTACAGTTACAGGACTGGTGATGATGCCCAATAGCAATTTGTCGCTGTTGCTGTTCACTACATTGGCGCCCGCATCGGCCAGGTACCAGGCGCTTAATTTCCCGAACCGTAAAATATTGGCCCGTGAAGGTCTTTTGATCCCGAACCAGCCAATATTCTTTTTTACAACTGCATAAAAGGAGAGCCCGGTGAGCAGGGTGTCAACCAGTTGAACGGCTGCCAGGCCAGCCAGACCATACCCCATTTTAATGACCAGGACTTTTAAGCCGCCGCCAATGATCACGATGCCTGCGCGTAAGCCCATCCGTTTGAACGAGAGGTTCATGCCCCGCAGGATCGCTTCAAACAATTCGAAAAATTTGAAAATAATAAGGGAAAACACCAGCAGGGAGCAAGTGGTCCTTATCAATGTATAATGTGCCAGACCGGCGTGCGTAATAAACGGGGCGTACCAGGAAATAATGCTGCCACCTATCAGTAGCACCGGCATTATACAAAGCAATACGATAAAGGCGGCGCCGGCATCGCTTTGCAGTTCATCTGCAGTGGCCACATCCTTTTTTTGTGCAACCGTCCATTTCAGCACCTGCGATGCCCGGGTATCAGTAATATTGATGTACCCCGTTAACTGGCCAAGCATTTGCCAAATGCCGAATAAGGAGCTGCCCAACCCTCCCACAATAAACGGATTTACAAATAAACCGGTAAGCCGGTTGGCAATGTAATCCAGCATGCTGGAAAGCGTATTCAGGTAGGCTCGTTGCTTCAGATTTTCCTTTTTGCCTTCACCGTTTTTGCTGGTAATAACTGGCTCAGCCGGATTATTTATCAAAGGTTCCGTGATCATGAGAGGGATGATTAAAAAGCGTTATACATGCACCATTTCCAACTGTTCGATAGCATAAAATGACTTATACCATGTAATGAATTCCGTTATGC
>JAJKIL010000186.1 GCA_021154515.1 Niastella sp.
TCGAAGATGTAGCGGGTATTATTTATTTGGACCAGGTCGATGGCATCGACCGTAATTCGGTGGGGTATAAGATCGTAGCGGAAAATGTGTGGAAGGTATTGCAGGGATTATTGTAAGGTTGCAGTCATGCGTTTTGTCGTGTATCTTGCAAATAAAATACAGTGACAACAACCCTGGCAAAATTACCCGTATCAAAAAATCCCCGTGTAGTAATTGTGGGCGGCGGATTTGCAGGAACTGAACTGGCCAAAAAACTGTCGAAAGCCTCCTTGCAGGTAGTATTGATCGACAAGAACAATTATTATACTTTTCAACCTCTGTTATACCAGGTGGCAACCGCCGGGTTAAATGCGCCTTCTATTGTATATCCTTACCGAAAAATTCTTGAAAGGGGCGATGATACTTTCTTCCGGCTGGCAGAAGTAGAATCAGTAGACCCTGTTAATCGCATTATTGAAACCAGCATTGGCCTGGTGCAATATGACTACCTGGTTATTGCTACCGGCGCCACCACCAATTATTATGGCAATAAACAAATAGAGCAACATGCCATTGCGATGAAGAGTGTTGAAGATGCGCTGATGTTACGCAATACCATCCTCTGCAATTTCGAAAAGGCCTTGCAAATAGGCGATGAAGAACAGTTGAACAGTTTGATGGACTTTGTAATTGTGGGCGGCGGCCCTACAGGGGTTGAAATTGCAGGGGCATTAAGCGAACTGCGTAGACATGTATTTCCGAAAGATTACAAGGAACTGGATTTTATAAAAATGGATATCCACCTGATACAAAGTGGCGATCATATATTAAAGGGGATGTCGCAAGAAGCTTCAACAGAAGCCTTGCAGTTTCTGAAGCAGGCTGGTGTACAGGTATGGCTGAACCGCCGCGTTAAATCATTCGATGGGTATACGGTGCTGTTAGATAATGGTGAAAAGTTGGTCACCCGTACGCTCATTTGGGCGGCTGGTGTAACCGGAGCGCCCATTAAAGGGTTGAATGCAGCATGCATTACCAGCGGCAACCGCCTGAAGGTGGATGAATATAACAGGGTAACAGGCTATGATAACATTTTTGCCCTTGGCGATATTGCCGAAATGGCAACTGCCGAATTACCTGATGGCTACCCCATGCTGGCCCAGCCTGCTATTCAACAGGGCCGTTTACTGGGAGATAATTTACCAAAACTGGTAGCAGGCAAACCCTTAAAACGGTTTGTATATACCGATAAGGGCTCTTTGGCTACTATAGGCCGTAACAAGGCGGTGGCCGATGTAAAGATCTTTAATAAAGAAATTCGCACCCAGGGAACCTTCGCCTGGTTCATCTGGCTGTTTGTGCATTTGTTTTCTATTATAGGTTTTAAGAACCGCCTGTTGGTATTTATTAACTGGATCTGGAATTACCTCAGCTATGATGCCGTGATGCGGGTGATCATTGGCAACAAAAAAGAAAATGAACCGGTTGAAAAGGCAACAGATAAAGTGTTGGTGTAACTCACGAACCCGTCATACACAACACAGCATGCCTGTTTCTTTGGATAAAGGGAATTACTTTATCCGGTTGAAATTGACTGGTTTTCAGAAACCAATATTCGGGCCGCACTACACTGTTATCATTGACCGAAGTATACTCCAGGTGAAAAGCCTTTGTTCCCATATTTAACTTTACACAGTGGGCGTGTAACTGGTAAGGGGCATGAACCACCATCTTTTGCACCAGGAACGTTTTGTTATCGTGGGTGGTAACAACAAATCCCTTCTTTGAATACACCAGGTCGCTGATGGCCGAAGCTGATACCTGGTGTACGTTTATGGCAGTTGCCTGATTAAATATGGTGTTAACCACATGAGCAGGGTTTGCTTCATCGTGAATGATGAGCATGGCTGCTTCAATGGTTTTGTTTGACGCCATTGCCAGTGGCCCCGATAAAAAAAGCCCCGGTAATAATAATCCTGTATTATATATAAAATCGCGACGGCGCATGTAGGTTGTTTTATGGGTGGTAAAGTAAGGGCCCTGTCCTTGCTGAACGAGGGCAGGGCCCGGTTATTATTTTACAATCTTATAAGTATATGTTTGCCCGTTGAACTTCACCGAAAGAATATATAATCCTTGCGTCAGGTTTTCAATACCTGTAACAGGATGTATAGTGATTCCTTTAGGCGCCATAATATTTTCACTTCTTAACAGCTTACCGGTAATATCGCTGATACTAATGTTAAGCCTTGTCGCTTCGGGCATTTGCAGGCTTATAATAATGCTACTGGTAAACGGATTGGGCGACACTTCAACAACAGGTGATGTTGATCTTAATTTTATAGTAGCGATGCTGCTGTATTCCACTTCGCCGTTGGTGCTTACCATTTTGAGGCGATAGAACAGTTTGGAGGCGTTTAACAAACCGGCGCCCGCATCAATCCAGGAGTAGTTTTGTTCAAAGCTGCTATTGTTGCCTGTAGCTGTTATCCGGCCTGCAGCGGTATAGGTTTGTCCATCGGTGCTGCGTTCTACTTCAAAATAGCTGTGGTTTATTTCGTTGCTGGTTTTCCATTGCAACGAAACATCATTGTTGTTAAGCTGGCCGGTGAAAGAGATCAGATCAAGCGGTAATGCAAAGGCAGAAGTTTGAATAATAAATCCGCTAAACCCTGTTACATCAACAGTTACTTCCCAGCGGTTGTAGGTTGCATTCCATACAATATCATTATCAGCAGGATCAATGATCGTTGTGCCCGAAGTATAAGAACCGGGTAAACCGGTGCCGTTGTTGCTGGTGCCGGAATATTTACCTACCCGCAGGTTCGACTTGCCGGCATTGTCTGATGACCCTGTTGGCAGATCAAGAGAGCTGCGGGGCGCTGCATTGAAGGCATTAAATTCTGCCTGGGTAAAATATAAAGTTACTCTTGCTGTAGCGGTGGTAGCATTGGTAGCAGGCGTTATCTGGTAGTGCCTGGCTACAAAAGGTTGACTGGCAAAAGTTGGTACCGAACTTTCTACCCAAACCCGGGCGGTTACATTACCGGCCACAGGGCTGGCGCCTGCAGGAACTACTTTTGTAACAAGTGTACAGCCTGTATTGAAGAAATTGTTGTTAGTACCTATTGCCTGTGTAATGGTGGTTGTAGTGGTTGGTAAGGTAGTTGGATCGGTAAGGGTATAAGTATTATGGTTTGATGTGGCGCCAATGGCAAAGGCAGTATTGCTATAGGTCCAGTTGCTCCTGTTATTTAAGGTTGTAGCCAGATCTGATGTGCTGCAGGCAGTAGCAGAACTGGTAAGTTTTGCATTATCAGGTTCGTCTGTAGTAGTGGGTGGTGCAGTAACCGGCAACGATGTGGCCTGCGTCAATAACATGGCCGTTGTTCCGTTAGTTAGCCCTGGAGGCAGGCTGCTTCTATTACCGCCGGTAACAGTAGTGCCATCCCAGGCGGCAAAAGTAGTAGCTTCAATAACAGGAGTGGCCGTTGGATCGGCCTGATCAACGTTGGTAGAAACAGCCGCAATAAACCGGCGGGTAGCATCATTATAGGCGCCAGCCGGGCCCGCGGCAGGACCTGTTTGGTAGATCAGCACCTGGTCGCCAGCCGTGGATAATTCCATATAGGTAGCGGTAGGGGTTGTGGTTTCATTGGTCACCGTTCCAAGAGAAGTGGTGCCGCTTTCGGTAGTATACGCGCCCCAGGTGGTAGCGTTGGTCACATCATTATACGAACTGATAAAATATACTTCGGTACCGGTAGCCACGCCACCTGCCGGTACGGTCCATTTTATAACACCTTCGCTCCCGCTGGTAAAATCATTGGCGCTCGCATTCCATCCTTTATCAGTGAAATAAATAACGGTGCCGGCTGGTATACCGCCGCTTTTAAGTATTGAAATAGAAAACCGGTCCCAGAAATTGGTAGTTCCACCAAATAGTACGTTACTTAGGTCCGCATCACTTTGAAAGCTTACCAAAGCCAGATCTCCGGCCGCCAGGTTATTGTTCTGGGCCTGGCTGTTCATGGCCGAAAATAAAAGGATAAAGCAGCAGGAGATAAGGATCCTGTATAGGTTATTCATTATTTAGAAATTTTGTACATGATTAATGGATTCAATTAGTATTTTGATTGTCTAGATGCACAAATAGGTATTATTCCAGGTTGTAAAAGTGGTGTCCGGGATCTGGGATATCATGTCATTCCATGCCGGCGTACAATCCTCTACTACTTTCTGTACCTGCACTTCCAGCCTGCCCGTAGCCGTAACCTGGTATGCAGGCCCCGTAACGGCATAGCCGTCGGTTATGCGTAATTGTCCGCGAGGGCTTTGCACCTGTTCTTTTTTTATGTATTCTATTGCCCCGGTTACAGTATCGCCTTCAGCCTGTTGTTGTAAAAAGGCATTTATCAGCAAGGCGGTTTCCCAGCCCTGCAGCGAAAACAAATTGGCGGCTTTGTTATGTTCTTTTTGAAAAAAGGTGGTGAGGCGGCTATTGTGTTCATTGTCCAGTGATGGCAACCAGCCGGTGTACCCTTTTATTTCCCGTACGTATGGATTAGTTTCTTTGAAATCACCCGGTGTATTGTCGAACAGCATGGGCGAGCCGTATAACTGCAGATCAAATTGTTGTTGAAGGGGCGCTATTTGTTCATAAAAGCAGCGGGCCATATCGCCGCTATACAGGCATAGCAGGGCATTCGCTGCCGGGTTGTTTTGAATAAAAGCAGCCAACGGGTTGAGATTGAATTCCTGCTTTTTGTAATGACTAACGAAGTTGTATTGTATTTCACCGCCTGCCGTTGTATAAGCATTTGTCATGGCATGACAATGCTGGTAGCCGCCATCGTAGTACGAAGTAGCGGTGATGGCTTTTTTAGCAGCAGGCACACTACCACATAACCGGCCGGTCATAAACGAATACAGGTTGTGGTTGAGCGAATGGAACAGCGTATTATCATACGTGGTTCCGGTAGGTGGATAGTGAGCGCCTGCATTGGTTATAACCAGTAATTTGCCGGCAGCAGCTACCAGGGGCGACAATCTTTGCGCCAGCCTGTGGTCTACATAAGCCAATACAACATCCACATCGTGGGTAAATAACAGCTTTTCGGTTTGCGCAACCACCTCAGCTTCATTAATGCCGTACCCAACCGGCATATTATGCAATGCAATATCACCGGCTCCATTCAATTTTAAACAGCACCGGACACCCTGCAGAAAGTCAATGGCAATAGTAGGGTACAGCGTTGAACCAGGTAATAGGATTCCGATAGCGGGCATGTGTATAGTTTGGTTGGCGTTTAGTATGTAAGCAGTATCTGTAATGAACGCTTTATATTACTGACGGGGAGGAAAAATTCCCTGGAGGGCAATAATATAAGTAAGCGCCAAACATGGTTGAATAAGGTTAACAGGAAGATTATTTCCTGTAGAGGCCACACTCAGATTGTATTGCATATTACCCAATAACGAGTTATTGGTGGTGCTGGAATACATTTCTGTACCTGCCAGCCTGGCTGGGTAGGCGTTAGATGGCGTATCGGTATTGCCTGCGGCAGCAGTGCCATTCATGGTAACGGTGCCGGTAACGGGATGCGTATGTTGCGGCAGGTTATTGGCCTGCAGGGTAACAGTCTGACTGCCACCTATTTCTCCTATCACATAATCCGATAATCCCGGGCCTGCACCGGTACCCACGGGGATCCGGCTGCGAAAATCGGGTAAGGCAAAATTTGTTGTTCCATTGCCACCGTAATTGGTTCCAAGCAGCGAAAACAACGCGGTATTACTACTGATAGGCAGCAGTTGTCCCTGGCACAGCGCCCAGCCAAAGGGCGCAAAGTTTCCGGCGAACAGCCTTATTTCTGCCAGGAATATTTGGTCATCCATGGTAAAAAGTTAATTTGGTTGTGGATAAATACCCTCTGTGCAAATAATATAACTTACAGCGAGGTAAGGTTGAATGTTGCTGATGGGTAGTGCGCCGGCAGTGCCTGCCGCGCTTGTGGTAAGATTGAGTTGCGCCGGCGCCATAACACTGTTATCCGTAGTGGTGGAATAAATACGGTCACCATTTACAGCAGGAAAGTTACCCGCCGTTGTTATCTTGTGACCATCTTCGCTTGACGTGAGCATCCCTGCACTACCTGTAATGGCATGCGTATGCGGAATATTGTTAGTGGTAAGTGTATTTAGTTCCGTACCACCTGCCTGTCCTAAAACGTAGGTAGGGCCTCCGGGCATGGTGCCTGTACCAATGGGTACACGGCTGCTCAGGTCGGGTACATTAAAGGTATTCACACCGTCGCCCCCATAGGTGGTGCCTATGAGCGTATACAACACGTCGTATTGGGCAATCGACAGTGTTGATCCATTGCAAAAAACCCAGCCCGCGGGCGCGAAATTTCCGGCAAATACCCGGATCTCTCCTATATATGGCATATTGAATAAATTATCAGGTGACATTAACTTCTGGAAGGAAAAATTCCCTGCAGGCAAATGATATAATTGAGCGCCAGGTAAGGCATCATATTATTTATTGGCAGGCCTGAACCCGGATTACCGGCAGCGAGATTTACGTTAGCCGGTTTCATGGTTGTGCCATCGTTTTGTGCATCGAATTTGGTGGAGGTATCGTTGGCAAAATAATTTCCACCCGGGGTCTCACTATCGGCCGGAGCTAAAGCGGTACGCATACTTAAGGTGCCGGTAACAGTGTGGGTATGCGGTGGAAGGTTAGTGCCTGTGAGGGTATTGGTGGTGGTGCCTGTTACCTGGCCCAGTTCATAGTTTGATAGTCCCGCACCCTGGCCAATGCCTACAGGCGCCTTGCCCCGGAGATCTGGTAAGGCAAAAGTTACTCTGCCATCACCGCCATAGGTAGTACCCAAAAGGGAAAATAAAGCCTGATTTTGACTGATGGCGAGCAGTTGGCCAGCGCAGTAAGCCCAGTGTTTGGGTGCGAAGTTGGGAGCGAATAGGCAAACCTGGCCTAAGTATCCGTCCATAGTTAAGCAGTTGACTTTGGTTATTGATTAGTTTCGGTCAGCGATTCAGGAGAGTGAACAGGGCAAATGTATGTGTTAAATTAATGTGACAAAATAACACAAAGTGGTATGTTAGTGTTATTTCTCTGTTACTAGCCTGCCCGAAATTATTAATCAAATGATTATCATCGTGAACAGTGTATGTGAGCTACTGGACTTTGTGGGTAAACAGAGGAATTTTGTATGTGAAGCTGTTTTATCTTCGCGGTCAGCCCATAATATCATAAAAAAAGCAGGCCGGTTAGTACAACCGGCCTGCTTTTTTATGCACCCGACAGGCATATCAGCGCATGCTTCTTCCGGGTTAAAATATTGTTTGTTTTACTGTCAGGGAACTGCTGCCTTTGCAGAAACCAGACTTCCGGGATTATTTTATGTTGCGCTTTTGCTGCCGCAAAGTTCAGGTGGAAAGTTTGTTGCCCGGTATTGATCTCCATAGAAGACCGTTGAATAGTTGCCAGCAAAGCGGAAGGCATAATGATCTTAGTGGCCTGCAACAATCTATTATCGCTGGTGGTAATCAAAAAACCTTCCCGCGTATATTCCAGGTGTTTGATTGCTGCGCCTATTAACCGGTGGCCCTGAATAGGAAAGTTAAACGTACCTGTTTCCGGTTGTATGATCAATACGTCTGTTTTAATGGTTTTTTGTGACGCCAGCATCCGCGCTGGTGCTGCCAGCAGCGCGGGGATCAATAAACCGGTGTTATATAAAAAGTCGCGACGGCGCATAGTAGTTTTTATTTTACTAGTTTGTAAGTATAGGTTTGTCCGTTGTATTGAATGCTGAGCAGATAGATGCCTTGCATAAGATTACTTAATCCTGTAAGAGAAATAGTGCTGATTCCTTTTGATGCGTTTACGTATTCGCTTTTCAGTTTTTTTCCGGTTACATCACTAAGTGTAAGTGTCAGCTGTGCTGCTGCCGGCAATTGCAGGTTTATGTTTACCTGACTGGTAAACGGGTTGGGTGTTATAGTAACAACAGGTGACCCGGCTGTATTTACCGAAATGGTAACTACAGAGCTATATTCAACTTCACCGGTGGTACTTACTATTTTGAGGCGGTAATATAGTTTTGGTGAATGTAGTTTTGCTGCTGCTGCATCCACCCAGTTATAAGATTGCGTGGTAACACCATTAATTCCTGCCGTCCGGCCAATGGCTGTAAATGTTTGTCCGTCGAGGCCTCTTTCAATCTCAAAATAATCGTTGTTGGTTTCGCTGGTTGTTTTCCATTGCAGATGTATATCGTCATTAACTAACCGGCCGCTGAACGAGAGCAGGTTTACCGGCAGGGGAATGGCGGAGGTTTGAACAATAAAACCGCCAAAGCCGGTAGCGTCGAAGGAAACGATCCAACGGTTGCCTGTTGAATCCCAGGCAACACTTTGGGGCACAATAACTGCAATATTCCCGGTATAAGTGCCGGGTAATCCGCTGCCATTACTGCTACTGCCTGTATATCTTCCTATGCGCAAATTGCTTTTTCCTATGGCATCGCTGCGGCCTGTGGGTAATTTAAGCGTACTGCCTGGCTTTGCATTGAAATCATTAAACTCAGCCTGGGTAAAATACAGGTTAATGGTTCCCGTTGCAGCAGCTGCGTTAGCATCAGGCAGGATCTGGTAATGCCTGGCTACAAATGGCTGACCGTCGTAAATGGGCACCCGATTTTCAATCCATACTTTACTGGCTACATTGCCTGCTATGGGGTTGCTGCCTGCGGGTTGAACTATTGCAATGAGCTCGCAGGACAAATTCACATATGTATAATTATTGGCTGTAGCCAACTGGGTACAGGTAGTGGTGGCTGCAGGTGTGGTAAGGGGACTTAGGGAGAGTAAGGCGCCCTCACTGGTAGAAGAACCGCAAGTGGCATTGGAAACAACCACGCGGAAATACTGACCACCAACAGTTGCATTATTGCTAATGTTCAGGGTATTGCTGGTGGCGCCACTAAAAATACCGGTGTTGGTAAGGTTTACCGGCGTGGTAAAAGCAGCGTCTGCGCTTTGTTGCCACTGGTAGCTGGTTGTGTAATTAGTGGTTGCACTAAATGACGCACTGATGCCCTGACATCGGGTAACATCAAAGGGATCGGTGGTAATAACAGCGCCAGTGGTAATGGAATAAAGAAGGCTGTCTGCTGTAATTTTAAAGGCCGTATTCTGATACCGCCAATCGAAATTTGTATAAAGCTGGGCGGATAGCGTACTTTGACAGCCTGAAATGGTACCATTGGCTATTTTTTGAGCATTATCCCAATTGCCTGGCGAAAAAGCGGTTACGCCATTAGTTAAGCCGGGCGGCACACTGCTTTGATGGCCTCCCGCCGGATTGCTGCCATTCCAATTGCTGTTATACATATTAAAACCAGAAAGAAAACGCCTGGTTATGTTATTATAATTACCCGCCGGCCCGCGTGTAGGGCCTGTTTGATAGGCAAGCACCTGGTCACCGCCTGTGCTCAATTCCATATAATTGTTACCACTTTCTGTGGTTACAACACCTGCTGCAATAGTGCCTTTTTCATCTTTATAAGCGCCCCAGCTTGTGACGGGGTCAACATATTTACTGATAAAGTAGATCTGGGTGCCAAAGGGGTAACCGCCTGTGGGCACTACCCATTTTATAAAACCTTCTGAGAGCCCGGAAATAAAATCTCCGGTACTGGCATTCCAGCCGTTATCGGTAAAATAAATAACGGTGTTGGCTGCCAGTCCGGTCTGGTTCTGTATAACAATCGAAAAACGATCAGTAAAAGCGGTGGTGCCGCCGCTATCAACATTACTAAGGTCCTGGTCGCTTTGATAACTGGTAAAGCCAATGCTGCCGGCTGTCAGATTGTTTTGCGCCTGGCCATTAAAAGCCAGTAGCAAAAATGCAAAACAGCAGGAGGGAATTATCCTGGAAATATTTTTCATGTATGAAGGGTTGGGGTGTCAATTTATATGGTGGAAACAGGGAAAAGCCCACTGACACAAATAATAAAGTTGGTTCCCAATACCGGTTGAATAAGGTTGATAGCTGTTGGGAGGCTTGCTCCTGTACTGGAGGTAAGTTGATTGGTTTGTATGGTGGGTATGCTGGTCCCTGAGATCATAGTGGAGGTATACATTTTTTTTCCGGGAAGAACGGCCGGATAGGTATTAAAAGGTATATCGGTATTTCCCGGACCTGAATAACAATTCATGCCAACATTGGGCACGGTATGCGTATGTGCTGGCAGGTTATCCGGCTGAAGGGTAACTGTTTCTGTTCCTCCTTTTTGTCCCTGGGTATAGGCAGATAAGCCCGCTCCCTGGCCTGCGCCTACAGGTAAGCGGCTCCGCAGATCGGGTAGGCCAAAGTTGGTGGTGCCGTCACCGCCATACCGGGTACCCAGCAGCAAAAACAAACCGGGGTAGTCGTTTATTGCCAGCAACTGCCCCTGGCAGAACACCCAGCTGGTTGGCGCAAAATTGCCTGTAAACATTTTTATTTCACCTAAATAGGAATCCATAATGATAGTAATATAAGGTTAGGGATGTGGGTACTCGCCATCGTAACAAATAATATAGCTTATTACCAGGTAAGGCATTAAGTTAGGGATCGGAGCAGCGACGCCTGTGTTGGAAACCGTGAGGGTGGTGAGCATGCCCGCCATTTGGCTATCTGCTGTATCTGAATACATAAACTGGCCGTTCACTGCCTGGTAATTGCCGGCAATTGTTGTTTTGTGGCCATCTTCGCCCGACACCAGTATACCAGTTCCGTTATAAGTATGAGTATGGGTAGGCAAATTGTCTACGATAAGCGTATTTTTTTCCTTGCCTCCTGTTTGGCCCAGGGTATAATTGGGAAGGCCCGGGCCCTGGCCGGCGCCAATGGGTACCCGGCTTTGCAGGTCAGGAACATTAAAGGTAGTGAAGCCATCGCCCCCGTAAGTAGTGCCGATCAATTGAAATAAAAAAGGATAATCACTAATGCTCAGTGATCGTCCATCACAAAATATCCAGTTATCAGGGGCATAGGAAACTGTCCATAACCGGATCTCGCCAATAACATCCATATTGTTCTTTTTTGTGAAAGGATTAATGGGAAGGGTAGATGCCCCCCGAAATGCAAATAATGTAATTAATAGCCTGGTAAGGCATCATATTGGTTACAGGATCACTGTTACCCGTGTTATCTAAAGTGATATTATATTGCATGGTAACGCCATCGTGCTGTGCATCGAACTTTTTAGAACCGTCGCCGCTGGCGAAATAATTGCCCACAGGCGATTGCTGGTCCGCTGCATGCGAAGAAGCCATAGAAGAAATGGAGCCGGTCACCGTATGGGTATGTGCTACCTGGGCAAGGGTTAACGTATTGGTTGGGGCGCCGGCTAGCTGGCCAAGAGTATAAGCAGTAAGCGAAGCGCCACTGCCAAAACCAACAGGGGCCCTTCCCTGGTAATCGGGCAGCATAAATGTTCTAATGCCGTCGCCGCCATATGTAGTCCCGAGTATTGACCATAAGGCCAGGTTCACATTGATGTTTAAAGTCTGTCCCTGGCAAAATACCCAGCCATTGGGGGCAAAATTACCTGCGAACAATTTAACTTCTCCAAGAAAGCCATCCATAGGGTGTAGGGGTTTAGGGTACCTAAGATGGACAAAAGTAGCCCTCCATTGTGCGTGCTGCAATGAAAATCATGTATTTAAAGGTATTGTCTACACTTTGTCTATGCTTTTGAGGCTGTTTTATAGTCTCCGGTGAGAGACAGATTGCCTGAGAGTTGCCTAAGGGTTGCCTAGGAGTTGCACCGGGGTTGCACTGCAACCCTATATTCAGTGCAACTCCGGTGGTAGGGTCAGTGCAGGATTTTCCCCTTTTTACCTGTGTTTATCCCTACCTTTGCGGCGCAAACCGCTATCCAAAACAATATTTCACCCGCTGAACCGACTTATCAGGTATAGCCCATTCTCAGGGGCCAGTTCTCTAAAGCACATTGATAATCAGCGCTTATTTTGATAAAGAATAACTATCTCCCAATAAAAAGAAATGATATATCTCTGTTTATACTTTTTAGTATAGATTATCGTACCTTTGTGATCCTAAACAGAAAAACAGGTCAATTCTAAAGTTTTTGATATGAACAATGAGCTTAGTGCAATTGAAAAAACGGTTCTCAGTGATTACAAATATGGCTTTGTAACAGAAATTGAAGCGGATGAAGCGCCTCCCGGACTCAATGAAGACACTGTCCGTTTTATTTCAGCCAAAAAGAACGAACCGGAGTGGATGTTGGAATGGCGCCTGAAAGCTTATAACCACTGGCTTAAAATGCAGGAGCCAAGCTGGGCCAATATTAAATATGAACCCATCA
>JAJKIL010000187.1 GCA_021154515.1 Niastella sp.
GGCTGGATACGAGAGGGGAAGACCGTGCAGGTGTTTGGTTACTGCAATTTATGCTTTTGCCATGGTATAACGGTGAGTGGAAGTACTTATTTATGACAGGTATAGTACTAAAAGAAAAGTCCCCCTCCTCCTCCGCCAGTTGGCGGAGAGGTTGGTGGGGGCTTTATCAATGTTTCGTCAATAATCTACGGTTAATTCCAACCGCCACCCAGTGCCTGGTAAATATTCACCATGGCTTTCATTTGCTGCATCCTGGTTTCAACCAGTTCAAATTTCGATTCCAGGGCATCGCGTTGGGTCAATAACACTTCCATATAATCGGCCCGGGCATTTTTGAACAGGTCGTTCGAGATATCTATAGACTGGGTCAGGGCAACTACCTGTTGCGATTTCAGGTCGTAGCTTTTTGCCAGGTTACCGATCTTTGCTACCTGGTTGGCCACTTCCGCATACGCGTTTACAATAGTACGCTCATAATTGTAAACCGCCTGTATTTGCCGCGCATTGGCATTTACGTATTCTGCTTTTATCGCATTCTTGTTTACCAGCGGCGCTACCAGTTCGCCTGCGAGTGAATACAATAACGACTCGGGCGTTCTGAACAAATAGGTTGGGCTAAACGCATTCCAACCCACTCCTGCACTAATACCAACTGAGGGATAGAACTTTGCTTTTGCCACCTGGATATCCAGTTTGGCGGCAGACAGTTCCAGCTCGGCCTGCTTTATATCGGGCCGATTGCTCAACAGTTGTGAAGGTATACCGGTTTGAATAGTGGCCGGTAAGGCCGCATTTAAAGACTTGTCGTCCCTGGTAATTGGTTGTGGGAAACGACCCAACAAAAAATTGATGCGGTTCTCGGTCTCCGTGATCTGCTGCTGTATGCCGTATTGCAGGCTTTTGGTGTTGAACACTTCCGCCTCAAATTTACGTACAGCCAGCTCCGTAACCCGGGCTGCTTCTTTTTGTTGTTTCACCACTTCCAGCGCGTTGGTTTGAATGGTGATATTGCTATCAACGATCTTCAACTGGTTATCCAGCGCCAGTAATTCGTAATAAGAATTGGCAATCTCGGCGATCAACGACGTGACCACAAAGTTCCGGCCTTCTATGCTTGCCAGGTATCTGGCAACGGCTGCTTTTTTTGCATTGTGCAGTTTGTGCCAGATGTCTGCTTCCCAGGTAGCATAGGCGCCAATTAAAAAGTCGGGCAGCGGATCGGGCATTTCCTTACCGGGTTTTATTTCGGTAGTAGCGTCACCTGCACCCTGGCTGGTATAGCGGCCTACTTTTTCAACCCCTGCTCCGCCTCTTATCCCCACGAAGGGAAGGTACTCCCCTTTTCTGGCGGTTATTTCGTTTTTGGTGATGGCTATCTCCTGTAAGGTGATATTCAATTCCTGGTTGTTCTTCAACGCAGTGTCGATAAGCGAAGCCAGGTTGGGATCGGTGAAATAGCTTTTCCATTTCACCGTGGCCATATTAACGGTGTCCTGGGAGTTGTTAAAACCCGCAGGCACCGATTTGTTTTCTGTTTTAGTGGCTACAACAGGCAATTTACAGGCGGCATACGTGAGGCAAACACACCCGATACCCAGTAGTTTCAATAGGTTACTTTTCAACATGATGATCGATTTCTTCTGTTAATGGATTTTCATCTTCACCTTTTATGAGCTTGCGACCGGCAGCTATTTTAGCGAACAGGTAATACAATCCGGGGATCACTATTACCCCTCCCAGCGTACCGATCAGCATTCCACCCAATGCGGATGAACCGATGGTACGGTTACCGATAGCGCCCGGACCGGTAGCAACCACCAGCGGCACCAACCCGGCAATAAAGGCAAGCGAGGTCATTACGATAGGGCGGAAACGCGTTTTGGCGCCTTCCATGGCGGCACGGAATACGGTCATGCCTGCCCGGTGTTTCTGCGCAGCAAATTCCACGATCAACACCGCGTTCTTACCCAACAAACCTACCAGCATGATCAACCCTACCTGGGCGTAAATGTCGTTTGCCAGTCCTACTGCCTTGATCAACAGGAACGACCCAAACACACCTGCAGGCAGTGACAGGATCACCGACAACGGCAGAATAAAGCTTTCGTATTGGGCTGCCAGGATCAAATACACAAACAACAGTACGATGCCGAAAATGATCACGGCTTCATTACCACGCGCCGATTCGTCTTTCGACAAACCTTCCCAGTCGATACCATACCCACGGGGCAATGTTTTATCTGCCACTTCCTGGATGATCCTGATGGCCTCACCACTGCTTATGCCCGCCGCGGGTTCCCCGCGAATGGCTGATGAGTTATACATGTTGTACCGGGTGATCTCATTCAGACCATGTGATTTTTTAATTGACATGAATGCTGAATAAGGCACCATTTCCTCCCGGTTGTTCTTTACATATAGTTTCAACAGATCATCTGGCAGCGCCCGGTATTCAGGGGAAGCCTGTACGTATACCTTCAAAAAGTTACCAAAGCGAATAAAACCTAACTCATAGGTACTACCTATCAGGATGGACAGGTTGTCCATGGCTTTTCCGATGGATACGCCTTTTTGCATGGCGGCCTTGTTATCGATCTCCAATTCATATTGAGGATAATTGGCGCTGAAGAAGGTGAATAAACCGGTAAGCTCTTTACGTTTTCTGAGCGCGGCCATAAAATCATCGTTCACCTTTTCCATGTCGGTATAATTGTCGCTGTTGGTTTTATCGAGCAAACGCAGGGCAAAACCGCCCGCAGCACCATAACCAGGTACGGCTGGCGGCCCGAAGAACTCGATGGTAGCGCCAGGGATCTCATGACATTTTTCTTCCAGTTCTTTTATGATCTCGGTTACATTATGCTTACGCTCGGCCCAGTCTTTCAAACTGATGATACAGGTACCGGCATTGGATCCACGACCTTCGGTCAACACCTCATAACCAGCCAGTGCCGATACAGATTGTACCCCATCTACCTTTTCGGCAATCTCCTGTACACGCTTCGCCAGGTCGTTTGTTCTTTCGAGGGTTGAACCGGGCGGGGTTTGAATGATGGCGTAGATCATCCCCTGGTCTTCACTGGGGATGAAACCGGTAGGCAGTGATTTACCAATTCCAAAGATGCCAAAACAGAATCCTCCCAATAATACAAAGGTGATCACACGCCGGCTCACGATCCTTTCCATAAACCTGCTATACCGGCCGGTCAGTTTTTCAAATCCACGGTTGAAGGCACCGATGAACATATTGATCGGCGTCTTTCTTTTTGGTTTGCCATGCGTGTTCTTTAATAACATGGCGCACAGCACCGGGGTTAATGTTAACGCTACCACACCCGAGAGTACGATGGCCGTTGCCATGGTAATGGCGAACTGCCGGTAGAAGATCCCTACGGGGCCCGACATAAACGCCACCGGGATGAACACCGCCGCCATTACAAACGTGATGGCGATGATGGCGCCGCTGATCTCATGCAACACCTGTTTGGTGGCATTGTACGGCGACATATGCGTCTCTTCCATTTTGGCATGCACCGCTTCAATTACCACAATGGCGTTATCTACCACAATACCAATCGCCAACACCAATGCGAACAGCGTGATCAGGTTGATGTTCAACCCAAACAACTGCATAAAGAAGAACGACCCGATCAGCGATACGGGTACCGCCAGCGTGGGGATCAACGTTGAACGCCAGTCGCCCAGGAATATGAACACCACAATGGCCACCAGCACGAAGGCTTCACCCAATGTGTGCAACACTTTTTCAATTGAGGCATCGAGGAAGTTCGATACGTCATAGTCGATCTCATAATCCATTCCCGGGGGGAAAGATTCCTTTTTCAGTTCTGTCAGCTTGGCTTTGATCGCTTTGATTACATCCTGCGCATTACTACCATAGGTCTGTTTCAATACCACGGCCGCAGATGGGTGGCCATTGAGGTTTGAATAGATATCATAGAACTCACTTCCCAATTCCACATCGGCAATATCTTTCAGGTAAAGAAGTTCTCCATCAGGTTTTGCGCGAATGATCACATTCTTATACTGATCGGGCTGGTTATACCGGCCCTGATAGGTCAATACATATTCCAATGCTTCGGAACGTTTACCATCGCTTCGACCCAACCTGCCGGGCGAACCGATGACACTTTGTTCACCCAGGGCTTCCATCACTTCATCGGTTGACACATTATATGCCCGCATGCGATCGGGTTTTAACCAGATACGCATGGCATACTGACGGCTACCGAGGATCTGCGCACTACCGATACCTTTTACGCGGCTCAGCTCACGCAGAATGTTTACGTTCGTGAAGTTGTAAAGAAAGTTCTCATCGGCATGCTTGTCGGTACTAAACACGTTCACATACATCAACATGTTTGGTTGCAGAATGTTAACGATGATACCTTCGCGTTGTACCAGTACAGGCAACCGGTTTGTTACCTGTTCGATACGGTTTTTTACGTTTACTACCGCCGCATTGGGATCGGTTCCCAGGTCAAATACCACCTGTACGTTGGCCTCACCGGCGCTGGTAGCATCTGATGTCATGTACTTCATCCCAGGCACCCCGTTGATGGCTTTTTCCATCGGGATGAGTACTGATTTTACCAACACATCGGCACTGGCGCCCGGATACGCCACACTAACGATTACCCGTGGTGGCGCAATGGAGGGGAACTGCGAGGTTGGAAGGGTATTGATGGCCAGTATCCCCATAAAGACAATAACCAGGGATAGCACGATCGCAAAGACCGGCCGTTTCATGAATATATTAAACATATTCTTTCTTTTGGTGAATGGTCAATGGTGAATGGTGAATAGGGCTCCTGATATTCGATCAGACCTTGCCTATTGCTCATTGCCTATTGCCAATTGGTTATTTATTCCGATTCCAGCTTTAACTGAGACATTACCTTTGAAGGTTCTTCAAAGTCATAGGTAATTTTATTACCGTCCTGTACTTTGCGGATGCCTTCGAGCAATATCCTGTCGCCTTCAGTTACCCCGTCCTGGATGATATATAAGTCCGGAATTTCAGCAGCAATCGTGATGGGGGTTAATTTCACCACGTTGTCTTTATTCACGATGTACACATATTTTTTATCCATGATCTCCAGCGTAGCTTTTTGTGGAATGATGATGGCATTTTTCACCTGCTCTTTCATGAGAATGCTGCCGGTTTCACCATGACGCAACAATCCTTCCTGATTAGGGAAGGTGGCCCTGAAAGCAATGTTACCGGTTTCGTTGTTGAACTCGGCTTCAATGGTTTCCACCACACCGGGGTGTTTGAAAACTTCTTTATTGGCCATTTGCAGGCTCACCTTCATTTTGTCATTTCCCTTCACTGTTGTTTTATAGTTCAGGTACTCCGGTTCAGACACGTTGAAGTAAACCCACATCTGGTTATTGTCTGAAAGGCTGGTGAGCAATTCACCTTCTTCAACCAGGCTTCCCTGTTTTAAATGCAATTGGTCGATGATGCCATCGAATGGCGCTCTGATCTCGGTAAACTGCAGGTGTACTTTGGCCAGCGCCAGTTCTGCTTTTGCTTTTTTTGCTTTTGCATTGGCCAGCGCCAGTTCGTTTTGAGATACGATCTTTCTGTCGGCCAGCGACTGGGTGTTTGCTACTTCAATGTCTGCCGCCTGCGCTTCCGCATCCGCTTTCTCCAGTTCAGCCTGGTAAATGTTAGGCATGATCTTGAACAACAACTGGCCTGCTTTTACATGCTGACCTTCGTCAACATAAATGCGTTCCAGGTAACCTTTCTCCTGGGCTTTCAGTTCAATGTTACGTATGGATTTGATCTGGCATACGTACTCTTTGGTTACAGTTGTGTCCATTTTAACAGGACTGGTCACCAATAATTTGGTGGGTTCTTCTTTGGTTTCTTCTTTTTGTTTGCAGCTTGTATAGCACACAATGGCACACAAGCCCAGCAGCGTGAGCGTTCTTTTCATAATTTATATGGGGGGTCTTATTCAGAATTGCCTGAAATTCGTTTTCAGTACGGCGCATAACACACCTGATCTCTATAGTCGAATGCTATACAGGCAAGCAATACAATAAAAAAGTGAATACGATTGGGCAGTCCTACGACTGTAAAGGAAGTTGAATCAAATCCTGATCACCCGGTGGATGATGAATTTGAAGGAAGAGGTTAGGGAAAAATGTTCGCAAAAAGGCAGACTACTTTTACGGAACATGGTTGTGCAGTCTGATGCCTCAGTATATAAAAAAGAAATACAAATAGTACCTACATTCTTTTTGGATGCCCGCAGGTCGTCATCATCATCAACTTCTGTAGCCTTTAATTTGTCGTGGGAACCTTTTTTGTTTATGGGCGCGTTGCTGCTTAGTAACCGGTCGTTGTGGTCTTTTGAATAATTACCCGGTACTGATGGCTCAAAAGCATTCCCTGGAAAGAAACCTATACGAGGATGAGTCGTATGCGCATTTCCTGCCAATAATAGAATACATAATAGTAGAACAAATTTGAGCAACCCTTTCATGATCTGGCTACAAATAATAATTGTTGATGGTCAGTTTGATGGCAAGAGTCGTAAAATTAATGGTTAAATGAAAACCAGCAAATAATTCATGGCAAGTTTTAATCACTTATGCAGCGCAATAACATTTCATTAATGACAGGCAGAAAGGAAGGATCCTAAGATAAGAAAAATGTTCCGTGTTTTTAATAGATTTCTAATGTTATTTTAATAAGTCATGCTATTTTTAATAAAACAACCATCCTCATGAAATCGATTGCTGTAGTTATTACATTTATTACATGGCTGGCTTCTGCATCCTGTACAACAAAAAAAACCACTTTCCCTATTGCCGGCACCTGGAAATTATTGTCCGGATCATTAATTGAGAAAGGCCACACCACTGTTACTGATTACACCGGCAACAAACAATTCATCAAGATCATCAACGACACGCACTTTGCTTTTATGAGCCATGACTTAAATAAAGGCAAGGACACTGCGACTGCACTGTTTTCTGCAGGCGGTGGTAAGTACTCGATAAAAGATAGTATTTACACCGAGCACCTCGAATATTGCAGCGACCGCCAGTGGGAGAACAATGATTTTCAATTTACGGTTACTATAAAAAACGACACCCTGATTCAACAGGGTGTTGAAAAAGTTGAAGGCACTGACATTAACCGATTGAACATTGAAAAGTATATTCGAATGAAATAAAAAAAGCCCCCGATGTTGCGGTCGGGGGCTTTAGCTAATTTCCCGGTGTCTCCTGACATACGACGGGAAGCCATTAAAATGTACCGGATTGGAACGGCGGATATTGGATCTTTGGATATTGGATCTCCGGATACTGGATCTTAGGATATTGGATTCAGGATATTGGACTTTGGATATTGGATTTTGGATATTGGATTTTGATATTGGATCTTGCCTTTCTGATATTAAATCAGAATTAGTTTATCTTGAATACATCAAGGTACCGAAGCCAAGCTGGTCGAAACCACCGCTGTTTGGTCCATAGTCACCACCGCCGCCTTCGGGAGCAGTTGTATTAACTCCCAGGAGGGTGTAAGGCGCTA
>JAJKIL010000188.1 GCA_021154515.1 Niastella sp.
AATTACAATAAAGCTTGTCTGGATTACAATGAGGGTTGTTCGAATACAATTTTGTTTAGCCTGCTACAATTATGTTTTTGTAATTCAAAAAACCGTCATTGTAATGCAACCGAAGTACGTTGTACTGACAACAAAGTATATTGTTTTCAAAACCGGAAAAACCGACACAACAATCATGGTCACTGTTTGTGAAACAATGCCCGTTGTATTTACAATACGTCCCTTGCTATTCAAAAACCGATCATTGTTTCTGAGCAATAAGCCCTGCATTCCGAACAACGACCATTGCATTCCAACAATCAGGTTTAGCCAATCAATATTTACTTTATTATCATCATTACAACATAGATTGTTATGCAAACAGCCTTTGTTGCTTTAACAACAAGGCGCTTTGTTTTCAAAAACAAAGACCTTATAAACAAAACAGGCATCATTGTAATCAAAGCAGCCGACCTGGTAATCGAAACAACACTTATTGTAATCAGACTTTCAGCCATTGTATTCCGACATAAAGCCATTGTACTTAAACAATGCCCCTATTGCATCAAACAAGCTTCTTTTCGTCTTCACAATCCGCGGACGTTTCAACAAAATGAAATTGGACGTTGTAACAAGCGCCCACTGCTATTTAAACGGAGATTGCATCGGTGTGCGTGTTTTTGCATTGCTTAAACCATCCTTTAAAGATATTACCGGCCAACCGGGCAGAAACAAGAAAGCCAGCCATAAAAAAGCAAAAAAATTACTGAGCTGAACGCCCGGAAGCCTTGAAGAAGCTATCTTAGCAAAGAAGGATGGAAACTTAATTTTTACTTATGAAGATATATAGCTTACTGGTGTTGCTTTTGGCAGTAATAATGAAGCCTATAGTTGTGCAACGTGAAATCCCGGCAAGTCGTGACAGGCTGGCAAATGTGAAACCTGGAACAGGCGACCGGCAGCAGATAACCGGCAACACCATTATCACCGGCGCCGATCAAACTGAAAAATACCTGCCGCTGCTCAAAAACAAACGGGTAGCTATTCTGGCCAACCCCACTACCATCATTGGCAAAAAACACCTGGTAGATAGCCTCATAAACCGCGGCGTTACATTCGTAAAAGCATTTGGTCCCGAACATGGTTTCAGGGGCAAGGCCAGCGCCGGGGTGCATGTAACCGATGAAACAGACTCGGCTACCGGTATTCCCATCATCTCTTTATATGGTTCTAAAAGAAAACCTTCCGAAGCCGACCTGGCCGATGTTGACATTATGATCTTCGACGTACAGGATGTGGGTTGCCGTTTTTATACTTACATCAATGTGCTGCGCGATGTAATGGAAGCCTGTGCAGATAACAATAAAGAATTGCTGATCCTCGACCGGCCCAATCCCAATGGCTATCTGGTGGATGGCCCTATTCTGGATATGAAAAATAAATCGGGCATCGGACAGTTTCCCATTCCCATTTCCCACGGTATGACCATTGGCGAATTTGCCAAAATGATCAATGGCGAAGGCTGGCTGCCGGGTAAAAAAACCTGCAAGCTCACCATCATTCCCGTTCAGCATTACAAGCACGAGATGGAATACGTGCTGCCGGTAAAACCTTCGCCCAATTTAAATACCCAACAAAGCATTTTGTTATATCCCTCCACCTGTTTGTTTGAAGGGGTGGCCATTAACCTGGGCCGCGGCACTCAATTTCCATTCACCGTACTGGGCGCCCCCGTATTAAAAGACAAATACCCTTTTTCATTTACTCCCGTGAGTATCCCGGGCATGAGCGAAACGCCGTTATATATGAATGAAGTTTGTTACGGGATCGACCTGCGCAAATACGATGTATCAAAGCTCCGCAAAAGCAAAAGGATCAATTTAGACTGGATGATCGAGTTGTATAACGCATTCCCTGATAAAAGCCGTTTCTTCGACCGCTCCATCAGCAAACAGATCGGCAATATCGATTACCTGGCCGGCGTTTCCGAATTCAAAAAACAGATCATGGAAGGCAAAACCGCCAAACAGATCCAGGACTCCTGGGAACCTGAATTGTCTCAATATAAACAAATGCGAAAGAAATATTTGTTGTATCCGTAAGGTGGGTCGCTCTCCCAAGAGCGGCTCACCTTCTTTACAAAGGTGAGCCACCCTGCAACTTCACAAAAAGGTGGGCCAATCTTTCAGGGTGACCCACCTTTTTTATTTTATTTTCCCTTCATTTTTTTCCTTAACTTAATAGAGAAAAGTAACGATTGCCATCACGCTCTTTATTCCGTTCCCTGCTTACTTAAAAACTTTGCCATATGCAATTAGCGGGGAAATATGTGTTGCATGCAGCGCCACCCATTGTTTGGGCGACCCTGATGAACAAAGATACCCTTGCCCGGGTAGTGCCCGGCATTTCCCGCCTTGAACAAACCGGCGATCATACCTTTAAATCAATACTCGATATTAAGTTGGGTCCCGTCAGTGGCTCCTTCACTGGAAACCTGCAGCTCGACGATCTGCAGGAACCCAATGCATTTACCCTTAAGGCACAACAAAACAGTAAAATAGGCAATGCCAATGCCGCCATTAAGATCAACCTGGCGCAGGTAGATGAGACCGGCGATACAGAGGTCTCATTTGATGGAGATGTAAAATTAAGCGGCATGCTGGCTTCCCTGGGGCAACGGGTTATGGGTGGGGTTTCGAATACGCTCACCAAACAATTTTTTTCAAACCTGGAAAAGGAGATCGACCACAAACCTGCATAGAAAAATATTGTTCAATATACTAAACGAAACTACATGAGCACCAGGATCAATGTTACCGTTAACGGTGTACAATACAATCATCTTGTTGAACCCCGGTTATTATTGGTGAGCTACCTGCGCGATGTATTGCGGCTAACAGGCACCCATGTGGGTTGCGACACCAGCAGCTGCGGCGCCTGCACTATCCATGTAAACGGAAAGGCTACTAAATGCTGCACCATGCTGGCCGTTCAGGCCGATGGTTGCGAAATAACCACTATTGAAGGCTTGTCCCACAACGGCGAACTGCATCCGCTGCAGGAAGCTTTTAATGAATGCCATGGGCTGCAATGCGGTTTCTGTACGCCGGGCATGATCATGATGGCGGCCGACCTGTTACAACACAACCCGCAACCAACGGAAGAATCTATTCGCCATGCACTGGAAGGAAACTTCTGCCGTTGCACGGGGTACCATAATATAGTAAAATCGGTTCAGTATGCGGCGGAGAAGATGAGGACGGGTGAAGTGGAGGAAGTTGATAAGTTAACTAGTTGATAGGGTTGACGAGTTGACAAGTTAACAAGTTGGCGGAGAGTTTAAAATTTCGGAACCCTTTCACGTATCACGATTCACCATTAACCATTGAACATTCACCATTCACGATAACTCAACATCATTATATGAGTACTAACGGATTAATCGGCAGGTCTGTTAAACGGGTTGAAGACAAACGGTTCACTACCGGCCATGGTAATTATACCGATGATATTGTTCTGCCCCATCAAACCTATGCGGTTTTTGTACGAAGCCAGTACGCCCACGCAAAGATCTTGCGGGTTGATACTACCGCAGCCAAAGCCATGCCGGGCGTGATCGCCATCTATACCGGCGCCGACCTGGCTGACGTAAATGGCGTTCCCTGCGGCTGGCAGGTGAACTTCAAAAACGGTGATATCATGAAGGAACCAAAGCATCCCCTACTGGTGGCCGATAAAGCCAGGCATGTGGGCGATGCCATCGCCATTGTTATTGCAGAAACCAAAGACCAGGCAACCGATGCCGCCGATGCCGTGGAAGTGGAAATGGAAGATCTGCCTTGTGTAGTGGATGCTTACAAAGCAGTACAACCTGAGGCGCCCCTGGTGCACGACGATGTGCCCAACAATAAAAGTTTTGATTGGGTGCTGGGTAATCCCATTGAGGAAGTGAACGAAGCCATGGACAAAGCCACGCATGTGACCTCGCTCGATTTTGTGAACCAGCGGCTGGTGCCCAATGCCATCGAGCCCCGCAGTTATAACAGTTCGTATGATCCTGTTACGGAGAAATACACCTTATACACCAGTTCGCAAAACCCGCACCTGGTTCGGTTGCTGATGTGCGCTTTTGTACTCGGCATTCCTGAACATAAAGTACGGGTAGTAAGCCCGGATGTGGGCGGCGGCTTCGGCAGCAAGATCTTCCACTATACCGAAGAAGCCTTGCTTACCTGGTGCAGCAAAAAAATTGGCCGCCCGGTAAAATGGACATCGGAAAGAAGTGAAAGCTTTCTGCTCGATGCGCATGGCCGCGACCATGTTACCAAAGCCGAAATGGGTTTTGATGCCGATGGAAAGATTGTGGCATTGCGCGTAAAGACCTATGCTAACCTCGGCGCTTACCTATCTACATTCAGCAGTTGCGTACCCACTTATTTACATGGAACCCTGCTGCAAGGTTTATACACAACACCTAAAATAAATGTTGATGTAACAGCTGTTTTCACCAATACCACCCCGGTAGACGCCTACCGAGGCGCCGGTCGTCCGGAGGCTACCTACTTACTGGAACGCCTGATCGACCTGGCTGCCCTTGAGATGAACGTTGACCCGGCCGACCTTCGATTCAGGAATTTTATTCCACCATTCGACGGCGTACAACAACCCGGTTATCAAACCCAGGTAGCGCTGCAATACGACAGCGGCAACTACGAGGGTGTTTTGAAAAAAGGGTTGGAAATGATTAATTACCCTGAAGTACGCCGTATTCAACAGGAAGCTGCCCACAATGGCAAACTGGTAGGCATAGGTTTCTCTACGTATATTGAAGCCTGTGGCATTGCTCCTTCGGCCATTGTGGGCGCCCTGGGTTGCCGCGCCGGTTTGTTTGAAGTAGGCCAGGTGCGCGTTCAACCCACTGGCAAGGTAAGCGTGTTTACCGGCGCCCACTCGCATGGGCAGGGTCACGAGACCACCTTTGCCCAGATAGTAGCTGATAAATTAGGCATCAACCTTACCGATGTGGAAGTGGTGCATGGCGATAGCGACAGTGTGGCTTTCGGTATGGGCACCTATGGCTCGCGCAGCCTGGCCGTAGGCGGTAGCGCCATTATGAAAAGCATTGATAAGATCATTGAAAAGGGAAAGAAAATAGCCGCACATAAACTGGAAGCCAGCGCTGATGATATGGAATTCGCATCGGGCAGGTTTACGGTGAAAGGAACCGATAAATCAATCGGGTTTGGCGAGGTAGCGCTCACCGCGTATGTACCGCATGTATATCCCAAAGACCTGGAACCCGGTCTTGATTTCAGCAGCTTTTATGATCCTGCCAATTTCACCTATCCATTCGGGTGTCATATTGCCGTTGTAGAAGTGGATAAAGAAACCGGTAAAGTATCATTGAAGCGTTTTGTGGCGGTTGATGATGTGGGCAATGTAATAAACCCCATGATCGTGGAAGGACAGATCCATGGTGGCCTGGTGCAGGGCATTGGTCAGGCCCTGTTCGAAGGCGCCGAATACGACGAAAACGGACAGCTCACCAATGGTTCGTATATGGATTATTGTATGCCGCGGGCCGATGACCTGCCGATGTTTGAGACCGCCAGCCAGGTAACGCCTTGTCCGCATAACCCATTAGGCGTAAAAGGCGCCGGTGAAGCGGGCACCATTGGCAGCGCCCCTGCCATTGTAAATGCCGTGATCGACGCGCTATGGAGTGGCGGTCATAAGGTGAAAGATATTCGG
>JAJKIL010000189.1 GCA_021154515.1 Niastella sp.
AGTTCGTATGAATCTTCGGCAGCTTCTACGTTCCCAGCTGATTCGCCAGCAACATCCTGGCCCAGGGCTGGTTGTATTTCCTCTGTTGCTCCTTCTTCTTCTTCGCTAAAGGCTTCGGCATCATCTTCGTCAAAACCTTCTTCTGCAATTTCATCCAGCACTTCATCTGCTTCCTCATCCAGCGCCTCTGCTTCTTCAGCTATGGCTTCTTCATCGGTATCCAGTTCGTATGATCCTTCGGTGGCTTCTACATTCTCTGCTGATTCACCTTCAACTTCCTGGCCCAGGGCCGCTTGTACTTCATCTTCTGCTCCTTCTTCGCCTTCTTCACTGAAAGTAACGTCGGTTCCATTTAAATAAACGTCATTTTCTGAAGGCAGGATACCTTCGGCTTCGCCCTCTGCAGGTGCAACGCCGGATTCACCACCAACAACAGTAGGCGCTACAAAGTTGTCATCGAGTACTTCTTTCAGCTTTGGCAGGTCATCTGTTGTGTTCAGGCCGAAATAGTCCATAAAGTTTTTGGACGTACAATACACCAGCGGGTGGCCGGGCATATTTTCGTTACGGCCTGTTATTACTATGAGGTCTTTTTCGAGTAATTTCTGAATAGCGTAATCGCTGCTTACACCACGGATAGCTTCAATGTCGGATTTTGTTACCGGTTGTTTATAAGCAACTATACTTAAGGTTTCCAACGCTGCTGTAGACAGGCGTTTCAGGAATCTATCACCGTTTAACTGGGCAACGGTTTTATGAAAATCTTTTTTAGTGAGGAACTGCCAACCGCCACCGCTTTCGCGCACTTCGAATGGATAGAATTCAGCCTTGTATTTTTCTAAAATACCTTCAATGGCCGATTCAATCTGATCGAGCGTGATCTTATCTTCCATAAAGCCAAAGGCCTGGTTGATCAGATCAGTGATCTCCAATGTTGTTAAAGGCTTTTCACTGGCAAAGATCAACGCCTCTATATGGGGTATCAGGTTGGAAATTTCCATTATTAAATTTTAACCTTGTAATGCAGCGGCACCGCTCACGATCTCTGTAAGTTCGGTAGTGATGGCTGCCTGGCGTGCCCGGTTATATGAAATTTTATAGTGCTTTAATAACTCGTTGGCGTTTTCGCTGGCTTTATCCATGGCAGTCATACGGGCGCCGTGCTCAGAAGCATTGGCATCCAGTACCGCTTTGTACAATTGTGTGTTCAGGATCTTTGGCATCAGCTCAGCTATCAGTTCTTCTTTGGCGGGTTCAAAGATGAAGTCGCTCTTCTTGGCGCCGTCTTTCTTCTCTACTTTCGGAATGGGCAGAAAACGTTCTAAAGCAAAACGTTGCATGGCGGCGTTGCGGAATTCGCTGTACACCAGTTCTATTACATCAAATTCTTTGGCTTCAAACGCTTTTACAGCAGCCTGGGCGACAGCCTGTACGTTTTCGAATTTCAATTTCAGGAACAGGTCTTTGAAGGTATCGTTTACCTGATATTTATTTTTCTGGAAGAATTCAGTTCCTTTTTTACCAATGCCCCATATGGTCAGATTGCCTTTGGCGTTCTGAGCGGCATATTTTTCATTGATGGTAGTGCGGGCCAGTTTAATTACGTTGGTATTGTAAGCGCCGCATAAACCACGGTCGCTGGTAATAACGATCAACAGCACTTTCTCCACAGGACGCTCAACTGCCAGGGCCATACCTGCATCGCCTTCTGCACTGCTCACGATGTTGCTCAACACTTCCTGCAGTTTACGGGCATAAGGACGCATCTGGATGATAGCATCCTGGGCTTTTCTCAATTTGGCAGCGCTTACCATTTTCATTGCTTTGGTAATCTGCTGCATATTCTGGGTTGCCTTGATCTTATTACGAACTTCTTTTAACTGACCTGCCATGTTGCAAAGTTGATTAGTTAATTTCTACCGGTTTTTTAGTGCTATAACAAATTAGTAATCAATTAAATAGAGCCAATAAAAGAACCAGTAGTTTTAATCGGCTGCAAAGGTAGCGGAAAGCGGCCAATATTCCACGTCCTGCATAAATTTTCCCCAGCCCGCCGCGGTGGGAAGAAAACCCCGTAATTGAATGCTGACGCCTGTTACGGGGGAATGCTACAAATCCATCTATAAGTAACCTTCGTATATATACAGGTAACTCCACATCATGCAAACCATTTTTATTACGGGGGGAACCGGGTATATCGGTTCCCGGCTCATAACAGCCCTGCTACAAACCGGCGATTATCGCATTAAGGCCCTGGCCCGAAAGGGGTCGGAACACAAGCTGCCGCCCGGCTGCGAAGTGGTTATTGGCGATGCCCTGGATGCTTCTTCTTATGCAAGCGCCACACAGAATACCGACGTATTTATTCACCTGATTGGCGTGCCCCACCCCTCGCCCGCTAAAATTGCTGCCTTTGAAACCATTGACCTGGTATCGGTACAAGAGGCGGCGGCCGTAATAAGCGATAACCATTTGCCGCATGTTATTTACCTCAGCGTAAGCCAGTACCCCGGCCGAATTATGAAAGAATACCGGGCTATACGGGCAACCGGTGAGGGCCTGCTGCAATCAACAGGCGCCCGTTGTTCATTCATCAGGCCCTGGTATGTACTGGGACCCGGCCACTGGTGGCCAGTTTTGCTGATGCCCCTGTACACGCTGGCGCGGTTGCTCCCGGCCACCCGCGAGCAAAGCCGCCAGCAGGGGTTGGTGACCATCAAACAAATGATCCGTACCCTGCATTTTGCCATCAACCATCCGCCAGAAAATGGTGTGCATATTTATAATGTTCCAGACATAAAAGCGTTCTAAGTAACCGGCTTTGGGATTACGAAAGAGGTGACTGGCGGTACTTACTGCCTGGCACATATTTCGTGTATTTAACGCATTTGATAGAAATTTTCAGCATTTTTGTTATAAGATATGGCAAAAGCAAAAAAGAAGAACGCAGCTAAGGCAAAACCGGTTATTCTCATAACGAATGACGATGGTATAACAGCACCGGGTATAGCTAACCTGGTAGAGGCAGTAAAGGATCTCGGTAAAATAGTAGTTGTCGCCCCTGATAAACCACAATCAGGCATGGGTCATGCCATTACGATCGGCCAACCCTTACGCCTGAGTGCCGTATCTACCTTTTTTGATGGGGTGGAGGCCTACCAATGCTCCGGCACCCCGGTTGATTGTGTGAAACTGGCGGTTGATAAAATCCTGCACCGCAAACCCGATCTGTGTTTAAGCGGTATCAACCATGGCGCCAATCACTCCATAAACGTTATTTACTCAGGAACCATGTCGGCTGCGGTAGAGGCTGCTATTGAAAGCATTCCTTCTGTTGGTTTTTCGCTGCTCGATTACAGCATCGATGCCGATTTTACCGCCGCCCGTAAATATGCCCGGCTCATTGTAGAGCAGATGTTGAAGAAAACGCCGGAGAAACATACTGTGCTGAACGTGAACTTTCCTCCTGTAGCGCCCGAGCTCATAAAAGGCGTACGTATCTGCCGTCAGGCCTATGCGAAATATGAAGAGGATTTTATTGAGCGCAACGACCCCAATGGCCGTAAGTATTACTGGCTAACCGGTGAGTTTGTGAACTTCGACAAAGGAAAAGATACCGATGTGTGGGCCCTTAAAAACAATTATGTGAGCGTTGTACCAGTGCAGTTTGACCTTACCAATTATCAACTGAAAGATAAGCTCGAAAAAACCTGGAAACTGTAATGTTCAAGAAAGACAACCTCCGCTTTGGCATGTTGCTGGGCTTTATTGCTCCCTTATTAAGCCTTATAGCCTATTACTTTTGGAAATTTTACCCCTATACTATCGGCGATTGTTTAGGATTTATAGCAGCTAATAAAAGCCAGATCACCGCTATTTCGGTGCCCTGCCTGGTGCTTAATATTGCCCTGTTCACCATTTACATTAATACCCACCGCGATAAAACGGCCAAAGGTGTTTTTGTTATCACGCTTATATATGCGATAAGCGCGTTGTTATTGAAATTCATATTGTAATAAGTATACGCATAGTGAAAGGGAAGTTGCGAAAACGGCAGAAGGCAGAGGGCAGAAGGCAGGAAGAAACTCATCAACTGCTCAACTGATTAACTTGTCAACTTGTTAACCCGTTAACTTATCAACTCGTCAACTTTTCAACTATCTTTACCCCATGCGTTATTACATTATAGCTGGTGAGGCTTCAGGGGATCTGCATGGTAGTAATCTTATAAAAGAGCTCAAAAAATCCGATACTGCAGCCGGGATCCGTTGCTGGGGTGGCGACAGAATGCAACAAGCCGGTGGCGAACTGGTGAAGCATTATCGTAACCTGGCCTTCATGGGTTTCTGGGAAGTGGCTAAAAACCTGGGCACTATTTTACGCAACCTGCAGTTTTGCAAGGATGATATTACCAAATACAAACCCGATGCGCTTATCCTCATCGACTACCCCGGTTTTAACTTACGCATAGCCGAATGGGCCAAACAACAGGGTTATAAAATTATTTATTATATCTCACCCCAGGTGTGGGCCTGGAAGGAGAACCGCGTTCATAAAATGAAACAATGCATTGATAAAATGCTGGTGATCCTGCCTTTTGAAAAAGACTATTACAAAAACAAATGGAACTGGGAGGTTGACTATGTGGGCCATCCGTTGATTGAGGTGGTGGAAGAAGCGCAACTACAGTCAGGCAGCGTGCCCCTTTCCAATAAACCCATCATTGCCTTATTGCCCGGCAGCCGCAAACAGGAGATCCTTAAAAAGCTGCCCATTATGCTGGAAGTAAGCCGCATGTTCCCGGCATACCAGTTCGTAGTGGCCAAAGCCCCCGGTCAGGAAGACAGTTTTTATGAATCCGTACTGGCCACCTATCCCAATGTATCTTCGGTGCGTGATGCTACGTATAACCTGTTATTGCAATCGCGGGCCGCACTGGTTACGTCAGGTACTGCCACATTAGAAACGGCTTTGTTCGGTGTTCCCGAAGTGGTTTGCTATAAAGGCAGTAATATCTCCTACCAGATAGCCAAACGGCTTATAAAGGTTAAATACATTTCCCTGGTGAATCTTATAATGGACAAACTGGTGGTAAAGGAATTAATTCAAAACGACCTTACCCCCGGCAATTTGCGCAGGGAGCTGGATGATCTGCTCACCAATGAAGCTACCCAGCAACAATTGCGGGAAGACTATACCGCTTTGCAACACCTGCTTGGCCAGGGTGGACATGCGTCTGCAAGAGCAGCAACTCTCATAGTAGATTATTTGCAAAAGAAATAAACAGCTCGTCTTAAAAGAAGCAGTTCCAGGTTCCAGGTTTCAAGTTCCAGGGCCCTAATGCCAGTTCTTGCTTTCTCTGCCCCTTATCGCGAGGCAGGCTGTAACTTGTAACCTGTTTTACTTCTTCATCATCACCAGCTTTACAATAATGATAATGATCGCAATCAGGAACATAAACAGGGATATCCTGTTGATTCCATGCATATAGCGCATCCAGGTTGAATGCGGCGCGTTCGGGTCGCGTTTCTTCAAATAAAAATATTCCTGCAATTGTCTCCAAACTCCCATAATTAATTCACTGATTTTTAGCGGTATTACAAATTTACAAAACCAAAATGATAATACCGTGAATCGTGAATTGGCAATCGTGTATGGCTCGCGAACTTTGAGATCAATAACCAATCCCGGGCCACCGAAATTTATTGCCGATTCACGATTGCTCCGGCTTAGCCGAGACCGTTAGCCGTCAGACAGCCTTGCAGTGACTCCATCCCTGAAATCCTGCTTCCATCCTAAAACCGATGGGCTTACCTGAAAGCATCAGTAAATTGATTGTACCTAAAAAAACAAATATGAGAAAATTCCTGATGGTCCTTATTCTTTCGCCTGGTTTGTTGCTGACTGCTGTGCGGGCGCAGGATAAAAAAGGGACCGCCGTAGCGCCACCCCTTACCGACACAACCAAAAAGAAACCTGCCGGCATTAGCGACAAAGTAAAAACCAGCCGTAAATACGATGGCCTGTTCACGTTGTACCAGGACACAGTTACGGGTACGGTTCAATTATATGTAAAGAAAAATCAGCTGGGGAAGGAATATATCTACCAAAGCTTTTCTATTAATGGTCCCAACCAGTTGTACCTGAACCAGAGCATGCACCGCCAAACCATGGTCTTTAAAATAGAGAAAGCATTCGATAAACTGGAATTCTCCCAGGTGAACACCCGGTTCTGGTACGACCCCAACAACCCGGTAAGCAAAACAGCTACGGTTGACAAACCGGAAGCAGTGTTCCTGGTGGAGAAAACAGTGTCAGAAGATGCGGATGGATACCTGATCAGCGCTGATGGATTGTTCATCAGTGAAAAGCTCGATCCGGTAAAACCAATATTCCCACCCGGCATTCCACCCTCTGCCATCTTCAACCTGGGCAACCTGAACCCTGCGAAGTCGCGTTACACCAACCTGCGTTCATTCCCTAATAATTCCGACATCGTAGTTGACCTGGCTTACGACAATCCCATGCCCTTCAACAATGGCACTACAGACATTACTGATGCCCGTTACGTGCGCGTTCGCATGCAACACAGCCTGATCGAAATGCCGAAGAATGATTTCCATGCCCGGCGCGACGACCCACGGGTTGGTTATTTCTCGCAAATGGTGAACGACCAAACCAGCATCAGCCCGGTTCCTTATAAAGACATTATTCATCGCTGGGATCTGAAGAAAAAAGACCCGGCTGCAGCCCTGAGCGAACCGGTTGAACCCATCGTTTACTGGATAGAAAACACCACGCCCGTTGAATATCGCCAAACGATCATGGACGCAGGTTTAAAATGGAACGAAGCATTTGAAAAGGCCGGTTTTAAAAATGCCGTTCAAATGAAAATAATGCCCGATGATGCCGATTGGGACCCTGCCGATATTCGTTATAATGTGATCCGCTGGGTTTCTTCCGCCACGCCTACTTATGGCGCAATTGGGCCCAGCTTTGTAAATCCCAAGACAGGGCAGATCATTGGCGCCGACATCACCATTGAATGGTATTCTGGCAGCGCCACGCCTATCCTGGACGAATTATTCAAACCGGCTGCAGCCACAGGTAGTTTGCAATTTGCCGGGATGGACCCGCAGAAGGAAGCCAATTGCTCCCTGGCCAATGAACTGAAAAGCCAGTTACTAACCGGTATGACCATCCTGGATGCCACCAATGCCAGCACCGCCGAACTGGTTGAAATGCACAAACAGTTCCTCACTTACCTGGTGATGCATGAAATGGGACACACCCTTGGTTTGAACCATAATATGAAAGCCAGCCAGATGTTATCACCCGCCGAAGTGAACAATACCGAACTTACGCACCGGATCGGGTTGATCGGTTCTGTAATGGATTACCCTGCCATTAACATTGCGGCAGACAGAAGCAAACAAGGCGATTACTATACCACCAAAGCCGGTCCTTATGACCTGTGGGCCATAGAATATGGCTACACGCCATTTAACGAAGGAGAGGAAGCAGCAGGTTTAAAAAAGATCATTGCCCGTAGCACCGATCCCAAACTGGCATTTGGTAACGACGGCGACGATATGCGCGCGCCCGGTAAAGCCATGGACCCCCGCGTGAACGTTAACGAATTAACCAGTGACGCCATTGGCTATGCCGAAGACCGCTTCAGGATCGTGAACCAGGTAATGGGCAAGCTGGTGCAGAAATATACAAAAGAAGGCCAGTCGTATGCGGAATTACGTACCCGCTACGGCACCCTTCTCGGTCAGCGTTTTAGCATGGCATCGGCCGTTAGCCGCTATGTGGGCGGTATTTATATCGACAGAAGTTTTCCCGAGCAGAAATCAACTAACAAGCCTTATACACCCGTACCGCTGGCTACGCAAAAACGCGCCATCGATATGCTGAACAAATATATTTTTGCTCCGGACGCGTTTGATGCAGACGCCCAGGTGTTTGCTTACCTGCAACCCCAGCGCCGTGGCTTTACCCAAAATGTAACAGGCGATGATCTCCGCGCTACAGAAAATATACTGGCAGTACAAACCGGTAGTTCTCTTTCACATCTGTTGCATGGCGCCACGCTGCAACGTATTACCAACAGCCGTTTATATGGCAATCAGTACAGCGTTGCCAGCATGATGGGCGATCTGCAGAAAGGCATCTTTAATGCGGATATTGCTACCAACGTAAATGTATATCGCCAGAACCTGCAAACCTGGTATGTACGTCAGCTGGTATCGATGATAGACCCTAAGAACCAGCAGTTTGATGATGTATCAAAAGCAGCGGCGTTGTACACGCTGAAAAAGATCAAAACGCAACTGGCCACCGCCGTTTCAACCAACGATGAAACAAAAGCGCACCGCGCCAACCTGTTGTTCCTGATCGAAAACGGAATGGAACCTAAATAATAGCAAAGGTGAGCCATCCGCCGGCTGGCGGATGGCTCACCTTTGTACATAAAAAAAATCCCGTAACCAGCGGGACTTTTTTATGCTAACATCAAAACAACACAATCAAAACTTTACCTAAAAAACCTTGCCAGGGGAATTGACTTTTTATTTCGACTCATAACTTCTTTTAATCCTTTTTCAATAGTATATACTTTATCGCGGGGTTCTTCATCGCTCAGGGCAATTGACAGATCGCAATACCCGCTTTCCAGATTAAATGTCATAATCAACACGATGACTTTCTGCCCCCAGAAATTGAAGGCGTTATTATGTACCAGCTCAATGGATACTTCTTTTATATTTTCATCGAACAACTCGTAGCCGTAATCCTCCATGGAACCGAACTTTTCTTTACCCTGTTCTTTTTGAATGGTAACAGCGATGAATGCACTTAGTGGCCTTTCTACCCCCTTCTCGAGGTTTAACAGTAGAATACGGGGAAGATTCCGGTTGATATAACTTTCTAAACGCAGAAATAATGCTTTGTCGACGGTGTAGGGCCCGAGGTGTTTTTGCAGACTGTAGCGTTGCATAGCTCATTTGTTTGAGGTAATAAAAAATAATTGCTATGCTAATAATCAGAGGTGCGTTTACAGAATAAATATAGACAATAATTATAATGTGCCAAAAATAAATACCCTTAAAGGCAGTGGGCTGAACCGGGAGCAGAAGGCAGTGGCTGGATAAAGCATTTAGCGTTTAGCCTTTAACTATTACAGTTACCCCTCGAAATACCTAAATGGTTATTTACAAATAGGTACTAGTCCCTAGCACTGGTTAAACAATATGGTCATTCTATAGAAACAGAGCAGCCGAAGTTTGCAAACCGCCTGTTCCATACCCTACTTTTACATCAGCAAGCCAGGAAATATGCAAAACGCCAAAGGCCGAACGCTGAAGGCGGAATGCAAAAAGTTCACAGTAGACCTTAAGATACCTCTGAAACCCCTAAACCCTATCTGAACCTTTTGAAAATGTAAACCGTAAATGATCGCACCCTTGGAGTACCCCAACCTAAGCCCGTTTTTACTCCGACACCCTATGGCCTTACAGAACCCTATCCAGATCCAATGAAAGATCAATGAAAACCAACCTTTTGGGAACTTCCAAAAGAGCTTGTCCTCCCGATAGCTATCGGGAGGATCTTTTTATTAAAGGATGTTCTCTTACATTATTGACCGGGGATCGTTGGAGGGGTGCACCTTTATCTGCATCATGGTGGCGATGGACTGCGCCCGTTGTTTTATCAACTCAGCTTTGTCGCCCTCAAACAGTTCATCCACAGTTGATAAAAACAACTTTAACCAGTGTTGAAAGTGGGCAGCAGTAAGCGGCGATTTCTGATGCAGCTGTACATGGGCCGCCATGGGATTGCCCTTAAAACCACCGGTTTGAAAAAGGATGTTTTCCCAAAAATCATACATGCGGGGCAAATGCGCTTCCCAATTCACTTTTGCTACATCATTAAAAAGATAGCCAATGGTTTCATCGGCCCGCACTTTTGTATAAAAAGTATCTACTAATTGTTGAATGTCGGCTCTATCTCTTATATCCGGTTTCATAAGTCCTTTCGATTAAATTTTCTTACTGACCACCACAGAGGCGTTACCGCCCAGGCCAGCATAATTCCTATTGTTACTACTATACCCCCTTGATTACCAAAGAAATCCTGGAATACAGCACTTGTAGCGCCCATTAAAGCTGACATATCAAGCTTCAGCAGTATCAGGATGCGCGCCAGGTCTACAGGATTTAAACAACTGAACACGACCATTGGTTTTTCCATCGGGTAATCCATGAACTGGAATAACAGGAACAATACAATGCCGTCAAAAATAAGTGTAAAATAGAACCATAATAAATATAGCTACTCTTATTCCGAAGTTCCGCCTTCATTACACTCGTTCCAGAGGGTATAAGAATTGCAAACTTATCTATGCAAGCACACTGTTAAAAGAAAAATCATCCCGACCCTTAACG
>JAJKIL010000190.1 GCA_021154515.1 Niastella sp.
AACTGGATCCAGAAAAGCCTCACCATTGGCCAAACCTACCTGGTTTATGGTAAAGTGAGTTTTTTTCAGGGCACACCCCAAATCACCCATCCCGAGCTGGAAACCTTTAGCAAAGAGAAGCTGGAAGGGAAAAGCACATTGGAACCTGTTTACCCCAGCACAGAAAAATTAAAATCCCGGGGAATGGGTGGCCGGCAGTTAGGCCATTTTACAGAAACTTTGATTAAATTACTACAGGAAAATAATATTCCTGAAATACTACCGGAATCGGTGCTGCAACCCCTGCAACTGATGCCCCGCTTCAGGGCTTTTGTGAACATGCATTTTCCGCCCGACCTGGAAACGTGGCAGCAGGCAATAAACCGGTTGAAGTTTGAAGAATTTTTTATAGCCCAGATCCGGATGGGTCTGTTGCGGCAGCAACGGCACCGGTATTCAAAGGGTATTGTGTTTGGCCAGGTGGGCGAGATCTTCAATACTTTCTATGAAAAATATCTGCCGTTTGAACTAACAGGCGCACAAAAAAGAGTAATAAAAGAGATCAGGCGTGATACAGGCAGTGGCAAACAAATGAACCGCCTGCTGCAAGGTGATGTAGGGAGTGGCAAAACCATTGTAGCCTTACTGGTATTACTGCTGGCCATCGATAACGGTTACCAGGGTTGCCTGTTGGCCCCTACCGAAATACTGACCCAGCAACATTTCAACAGCATCAGCAAACTGTTGAAAGAACTGCCGGTTAATGTGCGCATGCTAACGGGTTCAACAAAGACCAAAGAACGCAAAGAGATATATAAAGGTTTGGAAGAAGGCACCATTCATTTTGTGGTGGGAACCCATGCCATCCTGGAAGATACCGTGAAATTTAAAAACCTGGGGCTGGCCATTATTGATGAACAGCACCGGTTTGGCGTAGCGCAGCGCGCCAAATTGTGGAGCAAGGGAGCCATACCGCCACACGTGCTGGTAATGACGGCAACGCCTATTCCGCGCACGCTGGCCATGACGGCCTATGGCGACCTGGATACGAGTATCATAGATGAGCTGCCACCCAACCGTAAGCCTATTTTAACCGTACATCGTTATGAGACGGTTCGCAGCCAGGTAATGGATTTTATAAAGGCTGAAATAACGAAAGGACGGCAGGCTTATATTGTATTTCCGCTCATTGAAGAATCGGAGAAACTGGATTACGAAAACCTGATGAAGGGTTATGAAAATGTGCAGGCATACTTCCCTGAACCAAAGTACTGGATCAGTATGGTGCACGGCCAGCAAACGCAGGAAGTTCGTAATACCAATATGCATCGCTTTAAAACCGGCGACACGCAGATCATGGTGGGTACAACGGTTATTGAAGTAGGCGTTGATGTACCCAATGCCAGCGTAATGGTGATAGAAAATGCGGAAAAATTTGGTCTTTCGCAATTGCATCAGTTACGTGGCCGCGTAGGCCGGGGAAGCGAAAAAAGTTTCTGCATATTATTATCCGGTTCAAAACTGAACAATGATGCCCGGGAACGGTTAAACACTATGTGTGCTACGAACGACGGTTTCAGGATAGCAGAGAAAGATCTTGAATTACGTGGTCCCGGCGATATTGAAGGCACCCGTCAAAGCGGGGCCTTGAATTTTAAACTGGCAAGTATCGTTCAGGACAGAAAGTGGCTCGAGATTGCCCGCGAAACAGCCGAACGTGTACTTGATGCAGATCCTGACCTGGCTTCGGCAACAAATTTGCAGCTAAAAAATTACCTGCAATCGCTTCAGGGGAAAACCGCCTGGAGCAAGATTTCGTAGGTATGTGAGCAACATAAACCAACACTGCTATTTCACGCAGTTTATAATTCGCCCTGCCAAGGGAAATTGTAAACGTCCAACTGCTTTACTTTGAGTTAAGGTTTGTACATATTGATAGTACCGTAACATTGTTAATTCCATCTATTGCGATATACACTGCAAGGTTTAATATGCTTTTAATATTATGCTGCGCAGCGTAGTGGTTTACTTTCTATATTACTAATAACGAAAACGACAGGCATTGGGCAGAATTAGTTTACTTATACTTTTTCTTACCATTAAAGCTTTTGAAACGTTCGCTCAGGGTGGACCTTCTACCTTTGAGTTTACCGAGAACAAAGGCCAGTGGGAAAGTAAAATAAAATTTAAGGGCGAATTGCCTGCAGGTGAATTTTACCTGCACCCGAATGGCTTTACCGTTGCACTACACAATACCGCCGACCTTCAGCGTTATTTTCAACGGCAGCACGGCGCGGTTGAAGGCAATGCCGACGCTTCACAAGGCGCCGCCCGGATAGCCACCTACGCCCCCGATAAACCGGGCAATGATGGCGGTGTACCCAACCCCAACTATCCCGCCTACGTTATTCACTCCCACGCTTACCAGGTTCAATTTATAGGCGCTTCTGCCAATCCGGAAATAGTGGCCGATAAACCGGTATCAACCTACAGCAATTATTTTATTGGCAACGACCGCTCCAAATGGGCCACCAATGTGAAGATATACGGAGCAGTACTGTATAAAAATGTTTATCCCAATATCGATGTCCGTTATTATTCCGAGAACGGGCAATTAAAATACGACCTTATTGTAAATCCCGGCGGCGATGTAAGCAAAATACAAATGCGGTACGACGGGGCCGATAAACTGCAGATCAAAAACAAAGAACTGATTATAAAAACATCGGTAGGTGATGTAAAGGAATTATACCCTTACTCTTACCAGTTCGATCAGTTAAAAGGCAAACAGGAAACAAGCTGCTCCTATGTGCTTGATAAAAACATTGTGCGTTTTAGTGTAGGCAACTACTCAAAAGCAAGCACCCTTATTATTGACCCCACGCTGATCTTTTCGTCCTTCACGGGCAGTAAAGCCGGACAGTATGGTTTTACTGCTACGCCAGGCCCTGATGGTTCTTTATATTCCGGGGGTATTGTATTCGGCAATGGGTTCCCGGTATCGCCGGGCGCCTATCAAACAACCTTCCAGGGAGGGGGTTCCAATGGCGGTGTTGATATGGGCATCTTTAAATTCAGTCCCGATGGTTCGCAACGCATGTACGCTACCTATCTTGGCGGCGAAGGAAATGATTACCCGCATAGTCTTATCTGTGACCCACAGGGTAACCTGGTAGTTATGGGCAGAACCTATTCTTCAAAATATCCAGGTACCGTGATAGGCCCCGGTGGGGGCGCCGATATTTGCATTACCAAATTCAATGCGAATGGTACCGCCCTTATTGGTTCGTTGCGCATTGGCGGCAAAGGCGCCGATGGCGTTAATATCAGCGATATGCAGGAAGGCGGTTCCATCAATTTATCTTCTACCCTGCGTTTTTATGGCGACGACTCCCGCAGCGAAGTAACGCTTGATGGCGCTAATAATATTTACGTGGCTGCACAATCGCGTTCCGATGATTTCAAGATCACCGGTTCGGTTTTTGGCCCTAGCCCCGGCGGCAGACAGGATGGTGTGGTGATGAAAATAGATCCCTCTTGTAACAATGTAATCTGGAGTAGTTATTTAGGTGGTGATGGAGACGATGGCGCTTTTGTAATTGCCGTTAACCCTGTCACTAATAATATTTTTGTTGGCGGCGCCACCAACAGCACCAATTTACCAGGCAATAAGAACGGGGTTTACCAGCCCACCAATAATCCCAATGCCAATGGGCCCTCCGTTGATGGTTTTGTGGCGGAGATAACCAATGACGGTTCATCCATTGTCCGCAGCAGTTATATGGGCACCAATGGGTTTGATGCCGTATATGGCATCAAGTTCGACAAGTTTTCCATTCCCTATATCATGGGCATCTCAGAAGGTAACTGGCCCAGGGTGAATGCGGCTTATGGCATCGATAATACCAAGCAGTTTGTAGCCAAGCTGAAAACCGATCTTTCGGGCTTTCAGTATTCAACCACATTTGGCGCCGGCACCGGCAGGGCGAATATTTCGCCTGTTGCCTTCCTGGTAGACCGTTGCGAGAACGTGTACATTTCCGGCTGGGGTGGCTGGATCTCTTCGAGCGGACGCGACCCCTTCAATATGGCTGGTGTGGCCGGTATGCCCACCACGCCCGATGCGCTGAAAACGATTACCGATAATCACGATTTCTATTTTATAGTTATTAAAAAAGATGCTGCCTCCCTTTTGTATGGCAGTTTTTTTGGCCAAAGCGGTGGTGAGGGTGAACACGTTGATGGCGGTACCAGCCGGTACGATGCACAAGGGGTGATTTACCAGGCCATTTGCGCCAATTGCTTTGGCAGTGCGGTGGGCAACATTTCGGTACCCTTTCCTATTACGCCGGGTGTATGGGGACCGGTAAACGGTACCGGTACCAGTAACTGTAACCTGGCTGCGGCCAAGATCGCCTTTAACTTTGCAGGGGTTGCCGCCGGTGCAAGGTCTTATTACAACGGGGTGGTTGACACGCTTGGTTGCGTGCCTTTTACTGTTACGCTTAAAGATACCGTTCTCAACGCCAAAAGTTATGAGTGGTCATTTGCCGATGGTTCGTCCGACGAAACCACCACCAATTCAGAAGTATCGCATACGTTCAAAGCAGTGGGCGATTACCGGGTTCGTTTGATCGGCATCGATTCAACCACCTGCAACATCAGGGACACGGCTTATGTGACCATTCATGTGCGTTCAGACAAAGCCAATATCGACTTCCTGGCCACCAAATTACCGCCCTGCGAGTCATTGAATTATAAGTTTGTCAGTACAAGCACCTTCCCGCCAAATAAACCCTATAATCCCAACAGCTTTACCTGGGATTTTGGCGATGGCACCCGAATAACACCCGCCCCCGATTCCATACAACATGCGTTTGCCTCGGCAGGCACTTATAAAACCAAATTGATCCTGGAGGATACCAGTTATTGCAATTCGCCCGATTCGGTGGAGAAAGAGCTGCGCGTATCGCCGCTGGTGGATGCCCGGTTTGAGACCCCGTCGTCGGGTTGTGCGCCCTATACGGCTATTTTCAACAATACGTCGCTGGCAGGGGCACAATTCATCTGGGATTTTGGCGATGGCAGTCCTAAATCCAACGAAATTAATCCGGTACACGTATACAATAACATAGGTACTTATCGGGTTTCATTGATCGCGATTGACAGCAGTACCTGTAACATAATTGATTCAACATATATGGATATTGGCGTGCATCCGTTGCCAACCGCTAACTTTTCGGTAGCGCCAATACCGCCGGTAACGAATAAACCGACCATCTTTACGAACTTATCGAGCGGTGGTGCGCGGTATGTGTGGTTGTTTGGCGATGGAGATTCGACCGAGAAAACCACTATGGATACGGTATCGCATCAATACAATGCCACAGGCACCTTTAATGCCTGTCTCATTACCTTCAACGAATATGAATGTAGTGATACGGCCTGTAAAGCGGTGGACGCGATAATTGACCCGTTGCTGGATGTGCCGAATGCCTTTACACCGGGCCGGTTTGGCCGCAATGCCTACATCAACGTTATGGGTTTTGGCATTGCGAAAATGACCTGGCGCATTTATAACCGGTGGGGACAGTTAATATTTGAGACCAGCAACCGGAAGACAGGCTGGGATGGTACCTATAAGGGAACACCGCAACCGATGGATGTGTATGCTTATACGTTGGATGTGGAGTTCTCGGATGGTAAGAAACTGAGGAAGACGGGGGATATTACGTTGATTAGGTAAAAAACGAAACAACAAACATGAAAAAATACGAACAAGCATCACCTATGAAACACCCTTTGGTAATAATACGTTAAAGCCGGGGAAAAGCTTTAACGTCATTTAACAAATTGTAATTTTAGACGGGTGGTTTATGAAGAAAATTATAACTAAAAAGAGAGCCTGGTCTCCTGTGAACCGAGAAACAAAAAACCTGTTTCTGAAGACGTTGTTGTTGCCTCTATCCTGTGTAATGAGCTTTTGTTATCAGGCTACAGCGCAAGACATGCATTTTTCACAATGGTTCAATTCCCCGCTCTCAACAAATCCGGCAAATACCGGCTTTATTCCCGATGCCGACTATCGCTTGGGCGTTAATTACCGCAATCAATGGTCAACGATCATGAGTGTGCCTTACAAAACCATGAGTATCTGGGGCGATGCTCAGGTGTTCAGGGACCGTATTGAAAGCGGCTGGCTTGGATTGGGCGGTCTCATATTACGCGATGTAGCAGGTTCCGGCGGTTTAACCTCAACCAAGATATTTGGTTCTGCCGCCTATCACCAAATGCTGGGGGTTGCGCACCTGTTATCATTCGGAATGAATGTAGGCTGGGCCAATAAACGCATCAATACTTCCAACCTCAAATTCCCCGATCAGTTCGATGGCAAGTTCTTCGACAGCAACCTGCCCACCAGCGTGGTGCTCGATCAGCCCAGTATAAATTATT
>JAJKIL010000191.1 GCA_021154515.1 Niastella sp.
CCGACAGGTCGCCGGTTTCCTTCCAGTATAAATAAGCCAGGATGCTTTTGGTACCGGCGCCATCGGCATGCATTACATTCACCCAGTCTTGCTGGCCGGTAAGGTAATCGGGGTAGATCTTGCAGAAGGCATCGGGATACAAACCTTTATCTAACTTTTCTGTAGCCTTGTGAACTTCTTCTTTCTGGGCAGAAACACCCCGTTGTGAATATAAACTCATTTTATAATTTGAAACCGCAAAGGTACAAAAAGAGGCAGGAAGTAGGAAGTAAGAGGTAAGAAAAGCCCGAAATTCGGGAAGCCCGATAATTATCAGCAATTTCGCATACCGGGACTTCCCTACTTCTTACCTCTTACTTCATACTTCGACTTCCTTACCGTATTTTCGCACCTCTTTTATGAAAGTTTACTTTTCTATAGATTCCATTCCGGCCTTTAAAAAGGCCGTTGTTACGATAGGCACATTCGACGGGGTGCATACCGGCCACAAAAGCATTTTGGAGCAATTAAAACGCGAAGCTGCCCGTATTGGCGGGGAAACGGTGATCATCACCTTCCACCCCCATCCCCGAAAAGTGATCGTGAGCGGCCAGCCGGGTATCCAGCTTATCAATACGATCGACGAAAAAATTGAACTGCTCGATAAAAATGGCATCGATCACCTGGTGGTGGTGCCATTCACCGATGCGTTTGCGCAACAGACGCCTGAGGAATATATTGAACAATTTCTGGTTGAGAAATTTCATCCCCATACCGTTATTATCGGGTATGACCACCGGTTTGGCAAAAACCGCCGGGGCGATTACAAATTGCTGGAAGAATACAGCCAGCGCCTTGGGTTTAGCCTCATGGAAATACCGGCCCACCTGATTAATGACAATACGGTAAGTTCCACCCGCATTCGCGAAGCCATTTTGCAAGGCAATACCGATGTGGCCAATACCCTGCTGGGCTATGATTTCTTTTTTGAAGGCACGGTTGTAGATGGTAATAAGCTGGGCCGTACGTTGGGCTACCCTACCGCCAACCTGCGCATAGAAAATGAAGAAAAGCTGATCCCGGGAAATGGTATTTATGCGGTGCAGGCAATAATCGGCAAACGGCAAACGGCAAACGGCAAACATGAAACGGCAAACATGGAAGGGCAAAGGGCAGAGGGCAAAGGGCTGAGAATCCTGAACGGAATGATGAGTATTGGTGTACGGCCAACTATTGGTGGTACCGACCGGGTTATTGAAGTAAATCTCTTCGATTTCAATGAAAATATTTACGGCGCTACCTTACGCGTATATATCAAAAAGTATTTGCGCAGCGAAGTAAAGTTCAACGGACTTGAAGCCCTGGTTGAACAACTGGTAAAAGATAAAGAAGATACATTGAAGGTATTAGGTAATAAGTAAACCAATTACCTGGTTAACTTCTCAACAAGTTAACTCGTCAACTTGTCAACTTGTCAACTTGTTAACTGGTCAACTGGTCAACTAATTAACCATCTTAGCAACCATCTCTTTTAACAACGAAGCGTCTGATGAGCCTGTATCATTTACCCCCACACTTCTGAGGTTATAATGATGCAGCAGTAACAGCGCTTTTTCAACGCCGTTATAGCCGTAATTACGCGCTACCAGTAAATAATCTTTCACAAACCAGGCATTCACCCCAATATTGGCGGCAATAGTTTTTTCATCCTTGCTGGCCTGGCCAAAGATCATGTAGGTTTTACTAAACAGGTTATATAGTGTAGGTAATACCAGTTGTATGGGCGCCGCTTTGGGATTGGCTTCAAAGTATTGAATGATACGCATGGCCTTGGACAGATCTTTTGCGGCCATGGCCGATTGTAACTCAAAAGGATTGTACTCCTTGCTTACCCCCACATACTTTTCAATATCATCTTCGGTAATACTGGTCCTGCTGCCGAGGTTTACCAGCATTTTTTCAATCTCATTATCAATACGGCTGAGATCATTGCCTATATGATCAACCAACAGCAATAACCCTTTTTGTGAAATGGTATAGCCTTTACTTTTAACCAACTCATTCGTCCAGTCGGGCAGCTGGTTATCGTACATCTTCTTGGTAGTAAATAATTCAGCTTTTGTCTTTAGCAGTTTGGCAAGCTGCGTACGGCCATCCACCTTTTTTTCTTTGTATGCTACAATAAACACGGTGGATGTCAGTGGTTGCCCGATGTATGACTCTAATTTGTCGATATCACGCATGTGTTGCGCTTCTTTTAAAAGCACCACCTGGCGTTCTGAAAACATGGGGTATCTTTTACAGGCATTGATCACCTGGGTCCAGTCTGCATCGCGGCCATAAAATACGGTCAAATTAAAACCTGCCTCAGCGTCCGTTAAAATGTTATGCTCGGCATATTGCACTATTTTGTCGATAAAATAATCTTCTTCGCCTTCGAGCCAATAAACAGGTTTAAAGAGCTTCTTTTTCCAGTCAGATATAATTTTTTCTACAGACATGTATTAATAAATCGTGGTTTAAACTTTGCAATATTACCACAAAAAAAGCCCGTGACATATAGCGAATTATACACAACTGTAACACAATACTATACTACCCTTCAGCGTTCAATGCCGGCCTGTGGACGGGTTATATGCCAAATTCTGGCATGGTTTTGGTCAAACCCTTATGCGAAACCCAATTACAACGAACTAACCCATAATAAAACTAAATACTGAACCCGATTTTATAACCTTTCAAAATAAACATACACTTATTATGAGTACAACCAATTATCCATCCGCTAGTCCACAAGGTGCACCCCCAAAACGTGATTCAAAGAACCTGATCATCGGTTTGTTAGCCGTTGGTATTCTTGGTACATGGGGATACTTTTTATGGGACAAAAACAAGTCTGATCAAAAGATCACCCAACTGCAAACACAGTATGTGGCAGTAGATTCATCTAAGAATGAATTACAAAAAAGCTTTGACGCTGCTTTAACTCGTTTGGATTCTTTAACCGGTTATAACAATGAACTGGAAGGAAAGATGAATGATAAAACCAGCGAAATTTCCAAGCTGAAAGGTCAGATCGGAAGTATCCTGAAAAAACAACGTCTGTCTGAAGGTGAAAAGAAAAAAGCACAGGCTTTGATCGGCGAACTGAACGACAAGATCGCTAACCTGGAAGCAGAAGTAGCTCGTTTAACTACAGAAAATCAACAGTTGACTACTGATAAAACTCAGTTGACTGCTGATAAAGAGAAACTCACTACCGATCTGCAAACCACCACTCAACAGAAAGAAGAATTAGCAACTAAAGTAGACATCGCTTCTACCCTGAATGCTTCTAACATCACTGTTACTCCGGTGAACGAAAAGAAAAACGGTAAAGAATCAGAAACAACCTCAGCAAAGAAAGTTGACAAACTGGTAATTGCTATGGACGTTGCTAACCGCATCGCTCAAACAGGTTCTACTGATGTTTACGTTTGCATCACTGGTCCTGATGGTCAACCAGTAGCTGTTGAAGCTTTAGGTTCTGGCAAATTCACTACTCGTGAAGAAGGTGAAAAACTGTTCACTGCTAAAGTTCCTGTTGACTTCGAACAAGGCAAAAACAAACACGTTGAATTTGCCTGGAAACAAAACAGCCCTTTCAAACAAGGTAACTACAAGATCGAAGTATACCACAATGGTTTCAAGATCGGCGAAGCTACCCGTTCACTGAAGAAAGGTGGCATCTTCGGATAATCTTTCACTATATATTTGAAAAGCTCCCCACGACAACATCGTGGGGAGTTTTTTTTGGTACCTATTATAACAACGCCCTGATCGATGCCCGTCCTATATGTACTATGCGCGAGGCGCCAGGTTTACGCCCTTCATACTGCATACTGAACTCCAGGTTGTTCATTATCCTTTTAGTAAGATCAAGCGTCCATAGATAGTTCTTACCCGGCTGTAACCCTTCCAGAAGGATATAGCCTGAAGAAGAATTTGGATTCGGAACCCCATCGAATGAAGAAAAAGAAATATCTGAATAAGTGAATTTAGCCATTATAGAAGTGCTTTGCAGAATATTATACTTCACATCGGTATTCAGTGAGTTTGATTTTGATCTCTCCTGGCTTCCCTGCTCATTGTTTTTATCGCTGTACTTATACCCTACTCCCACTCTGAAATTGCCTCCCTTTTGAAATGTAAACCTTGGTTCTGCCGAGTATTGTTTAATCAGGTAATTGCGGTTATCAAATTTGGGGTTGCTGGTGATAAGCTGATTGATGCCTGAACGACCGGTCATTTCCAATGCAAACCACCTGGTTATATTCCAGCGGGTGCGGGCCGACCACTCATCCAGTTTATGGCTTTCATAGCCATAAGTAAGCAACGACTTGGCCTCCGTACGTGAATTGGTAACATCGAAACCCCATTTAGGACTGAAACGGTTAAACGAGAACGTGTTTACAAAACTCTTGTTCAGGGTAATGAGTGAGGTATCGTTTAACGGCGCTTTAAAAGGATCAAACTGCACCAGCTTATCTGCTACTTCCTTTTTATTGATCTGTAACGATGACTGCAGGTTTATTTTTGAAATAAACTTACGCAGGGTATTTGCCGTAGTCAGGTTTATGGCGGCGCGCGGGTTCAGGTTAATGCTGTAGTTAAAAGTATTGTAGCTGGCTTTTACGTATACGTTAGTTGGAGTAAAGATGCGAATGAACTTGGCCTGGTCCTGGAACAGGGCCACTTCAAACTCATTTAACTGCTGAATACCATCACTGTTATAATCTATCCAGGTATACTGGCCCTGACCGGCCGGCACTTCCAGGTAAGAATAATCCCTTTTCTGCTCCTGCCCGGCTCCTACTTCGTACAACAGGTTACCGGTTAACAGGCCGTTCACTACATTGATCTGGTATTCTGCCCGCCCTAACAGGCTTTCTTCCGGCATCTGGCGGTTCAATGTGGTATCCAGTATCTGTAGTTTACGGTAAGTGCTGGTAAACCGGAACTGGTGCCGCGGGTCCTTTGTCAGATCGGCTGTCAGGGTTGCGTTCTGGCTGCGATCAGCCTTTACCAGGCCGTACCCCAGCGGGTATGAATTGGTACGGGTAAACCAGTTTACCCCCCAGTGATTGGGTTTTGCCGGGTCTGATTTAAGATACGCGGATGCATTGGTAAACGAAAAGCTTTGCGGTGCTATGGAATCGGAGATCTTATCACGAATTTTATTGTGCTCTACCGCATATGCACCGCCTATAATGTAATTCTTTAATTTCGGGAACTGCCGCGAAACACTTATAACCGGCCGCCAGAAGTACCCTTTGCTATCGGTAGCATTGACATTGGAAAGGGTGAACTGGTTGTTGAACGTCCAGCCCTTTATAGTCTGTATTTGGGTAATGCTGTGTCGTAACCCAGTAAACGAAGTACCCCGGTTGTATTCAGTGAACTGGTACTTCAGGGAATTGCTTTTTTGGTCTGCTACGCCCACCCCGGCTGTTACTATATTCTCATTCACAGGCGTGTTCAGTAATAGCGGCAAGCCCCAATCGCGGGTAAACTCAATATTCCTTAACCGTTCCAGGGGTTTGAACCGGGAGTCAACATACTCATACCCCAGGTCGGTAGTCAGTTTTATTCCCCTTTTTGAATTGTTAAAAGGAATGGTGTTTTTGAAATCAACTTTGGCGGCGTACCCCCGGTCATTGGCTTTATCGATGTTTGAAAACGTGTTCACATCATTCAAACTGGTAGCAACTTCGGTATTCAGCACCATATTCTTCGTAATGTTATATTCAACACCCAGGTTGGCCACCTGTTGTTTTTTGGGGGCCACCAGGAACACGGCCGGTTCAAAATTCCCCTGTTTAACGCCGTTCACCGGTTGCACCCAGCGATATACCTTTCCATTGGCCCCATTGAGGTCGGGAATGTAATTCCCGTTATTAATGCCCACTTCAATAAACGACAGGGAGTAAAAGGCGTTGTCGGGATTGGTTGAATAGATATAGATAGAATCATGCGTTCCGTTATACACAGTATCAACCTTTTGATACTGGATAGCACCGGTTGAAAAAGTATCTTTTGGTGCATAGGGGTAATAAGCCTTGTTTACGCTATCGCCCAGGTTCTTTAAAAATGCTTTTTGATCGGCGTTCAGGTTTTGGTTGATGGGCGAGCTTTTGGCATCGGCATTACTGAAATATCCCAGCTTTACTTTTACCTTCTTATTGAAATCTGTTTCGTTGGTGAGGTAAATATTCGAGTTCAGGTAATTGCGATCGGCGTATTCAAACTCCACCACTATGCGTTTGTCTTTTGTAACCATTTGTTTAGGGGTGAACGAGATCTCCGCCGTATTGTAATTGATCACATAGTCCCGGTCTTCCCCACGCTGCATTAATACGCCATCGATGTATACCCGCTCGGTATTGGCCAGCACCACAAAATAAAACTCGTTATTGGCGCCCTGAAGACGATAGGGTCCCTGGTTGCCTTCCTGACCGATCAGGGTATTACGATTGAATTTACCCTTGGCAATTGATCCGCTGATCAGGGTCTTGTTTATAATGCTATCCGTAATGGCGGTGGTGGTTTCAAAAGCCACCCCCTGCAGACGTTTATAAAAACTGAGGAAATAGCTTTGTTGTTGCCGGATGTCGATATCGCCGAGACTCAGCGCCCAGTTCTTTTTTTTGAACTGTAGAAAAATGCGGTCAAATTCATTCAGCTGCGCTGTAGTGCCATCGGGTTGAATGGGAATATTATTATCGGTAATGGCGGCTACAATTTCAATACTATCGGCCAGGTAACCGCTCAGCTGCAGGTTCAGGTTACTGGTAAATACGGCGTCCTGGCTATTGCCAAAGGAAATGCCCCGGCCAAAACTACCGCTGTAATTAATGTTGCCGAAGTTGAAAAAGTTATCGCCCAACCCGCCGACCCCTACATAATCGGGCGTAAACGGCTGCCCCATGAAATTATTCATGATGCTGTCGTACTGCATACGGCTCACTGCAGCGTTCAAACGGGTTCTGAAAACGCGGTAACGAATGATGACGCTATCCAATGGAGGTAACTGCTTCCAGGTAAGCCGGGCATTTACAAAATCAATATCGTAAAGGCTATCGGGTATGCCGGCAACAGAAACGGTGCCGGGAACAAGGCTCATGCTATCGAGCTGTATGGTGTGCCGTTTTGCAGAAACCACCTTTTTACGCAGGTTCGACCCTGGGGTACCCAAACGCGGATTCTGGGCAACAGCCAGCAGCCAGCCAACAGAAAAACAAATACACAGTATCAGGTTCTTCCCGATCAACAACCTAGTTAGATTTTTTATGGTCGTCTTTTCAAAAGAGGGTATAATACAGTTCCTATTGAAAAAAACGGTGGTTTGGTAACCATAGCGCTTAAAGTTAGCATTTATTGCATGAACCGGTATTTTATCGATCTGTAATGGGTTTGAACCGATCATTTTACCGCGTGTGACTCAAAATATAATTGGAGCGGGATCTTTGCAGCGTGAGCCCGTTCACTTTTTCGCAATGCAATCCAAGGCGGGTGGCTATTGCGCGGATGGTGTTTTCGGACACCAGCAGCAGTTTATTCTGTTTTGAGATTTTCCGGTAGTCTGAAAACAACAGGTACGAGATAAATCCTGCAAAGGCCCCTATCCTGCCCCTTTTAATACAATACATCAGCAGCGAAAACGCATCTTTGAGTGAGGAAGTGTTTTCGTCCAGCACATCGGCAATAATGAGTTTACCCTGCGGTTTTAAATAATGGCGAAGCATACCAATTACCTCATCGAGGTCGTTCGCACTTTTAAAGTATTGTATGATGCTTAAAAGCAGGATGTAATCGAAATGCTTTCCATTCAGAGCTTCGCCCAGTATTTTTTTATTGGTGGCAGTGTCTGTTGTTATGAGCAGGAACCGGGAAGCAGGATGGTTTTTGCGGCATTCCTTTATAAAGAAATCATTGATATCTGCCCCGGTAAGTTGAATGATCCTGGTTGCCAGGGAATCGGCCACAAAACCCGGACCGCATCCATAATCGAAAAGCTGGTCGGTTGGTTGTAGCGGGTATAGTTTTTCAAATTCCGATACAAAATAACTGGTAGCCATTTTCATGACTGCATAAAAAGACAGCCGTTGATCCTGCCAGAAATTTCCCCAGCCAGTGGTGCTCATATGTGTTCGTTAGTAATGGTGTCTGATTCCTACGTAGCCAATGTTCTAAAGATAAGGGTTTAGGGCTGGGATATAAAAAATAAAAGGCCCCTCCCGACAAGTCGGGAGGGGCATTATTACTATTGTATGTATGAACTAGGCCATTTGCAATTTATTAGCCTGTTTTCTTTCGAGGTATTCATCGAAGCTCATCAGTTTGTCGATGGCTCCGTTGGGCGTTAACTCAATAATACGGTTGGCAACGGTTTGCATAAAGGTATGGTCATGCGATGACAGCAGAACGATACCGGTAAAGTTGGTCATGCTTTCGTTGAACGACTGTATCGATTCCAGATCGAGGTGGTTGGTGGGTTCATCGAGGATCACTACGTTGGGGTCCTGCAACATCATACGGCTAACCATACAACGTACTTTCTCCCCTCCACTCAGCACACTTGTTTTCTTCATGATCTCATCGCCGGTGAACAACATTTTACCCAGGAAGCCACGCAGGAACGGCTCATCCACATCTGTTACGTGTGGTGGCACATACTGGCGTAACCAATCCATCAGGTTCAAATTACCCTGCTCGGCAAAGTATTTCGAGTTATCGTTGGGCAAATAAGCTTTTGTTACGGTTCCACCCCATTCGTATTTACCGCTATCGGCAGCCACTTCGCCATTGATGATCTCAAAGAAGGCGGTAATGGCCATATGGTCATCGGCAACAATAGCAACCTTATCGCCTTTGTTCAGGGTAAAGCTGATGTCTTTGAAAAGCGGTTTGCCTTCTACAGATTTTGACAGCTTTTCTACGTTCAATATCTGGTTACCAACTTCACGTTGTTGTTTGAAGATGATACCAGGGTATTTTCTGTTTGAAGGAGTAATGTCTTCGATAACCAGTTTTTCCAGGGCCTTTTTACGGGAGGTAGCCTGTTTTGATTTGGAAGCGTTGGCGCTAAAGCGGGCGATGAACTCCATCAGGTCTTTCCGCTTTTCTTCCATCTTCTTGTTCTTATCGCCTACCTGGCGGGCAGCCAACTGGCTACTTTCGTACCAGAAAGTATAGTTACCGGTGTATATTTTTATCTTCTGACGGTCAACGTCGGCCACATGGGTACAAACGGAGTCCAAAAAGTGACGATCGTGCGATACCACAATTACGATGTTCTCATAATCGGCCAGGAAGTTCTCCAGCCAGGAGATGGTCACCACGTCGAGGTTGTTGGTAGGCTCATCAAGGATCAGGATGTCGGGGTTACCAAACAGCGCCTGTACCAGCAGCACCCGTACTTTCATAGCTCCACTAATGTCTTTCATCAGCAACTGGTGCATTTCATCTTTAACCCCCAGCTCACTGAGCATACTGGCGGCATCGCTTTCGGCGGTATAGCCACCCATTTCGCCAAACTCACCTTCCAGCTCACCGGCGCGAATACCGTCTTCTTCGGTAAAATCGGCCTTTGCATAAATGGCGTCCCGCTCATGCATTACTTCCCACAACTTCTTATGCCCCATCAAAACTGTATTCAAAACAGTAATTTCGTCAAATTCGAAATGGTTCTGTTTCAACACAGCCATCCGTTCGCCGGGTGTTATATCAACGGTTCCCTTGTTAGGTTCAATTTCACCCGATAAAATTTTAAGGAAAGTAGACTTCCCGGCGCCATTGGCGCCAATTACACCGTAGCAATTGCCTTTACTGAAGGAAAGGTTCACCTCATCGAATAATACCCGTTTTCCGAATGATAGGGTCACATTATTCACTGTAATCATACGTGCGCAAAAATTTTGAAGCGGCAAAGGTACGATAAACAATGGGGAAAACGGAATTATGAATTTGGATATACTTCAGCACTTCCCGGTCACCGGCTTTCGCGGTTGCCACGACGGGGCTTTTGCCCTCTGCCCTTTGCCTTTAAGGCTTAATTGAGTCGATAATTTCTTTATTGTCAACGAGTAATACGGTGCTGTCGGCTTTTTCGCCTGAATGAAGGTAGTCTTCTTTACTGGCCCATTGCTTTACCCCAATTTTGTAGGCCGCCTGCCGGTCGCCGGTTAATTCGTACACCAGCTGTCTGCTCAGCGGGTCGGGCACCCAAACAAAGAAACTGTTTGGCACCCCAAATTCGTCCATGGAGAAGTTTACGTGAAACTTCCGGGCTAACTCATCTTCGGGCGGACGGATCCAATGAACAGTTTGAATGTTCTTATTATAATGTTCCCGGAAGTAATTTTTAAGCGCCGCTGTTTCAGCTACCAACGGCCGGGCAAAACCCTGTTGAAAGTTAAAGCGGGCGCAGAAAACGAAAAAGAGAATGATGGCCGCTCCGCCCGCTTGCAAAACCAGCTTGTTTGTTATGTAGTACAACGCCATTTCAAAACAAACAAGGAACACGATCAGGTTCAGGGCAAACTGTGTTCTGTTGGAAGCATAGTTTTCTTCTATAAGCAAACCTGGTAAATAGGATAGCAACCCAAAACACATAATAATAGCCAGGTGTATAATGGCCTGCTTTTGTTTTCCTTTACCAAACCGTTTAAAGGTCAGTGCAGCCAGGCTCAACAGCGCCAGCGCATAATATACCAACGATATTATGCTTCTTTCTTCAGTAAGCAAGGTAAAGCGGAAGCTTCTTTCCAGCGGGCGGGCCAAAAAGAAGGCCAGTTTTATAAATGGATTTATATACAGCTTATTACGCGGGTCTTCCGGGATGTTATCTAAAAAATAGAAACTTAGCTTATAGATTATAAAGTAAGCAGTATATACGGCAAAAAACACGATCGCTCCCCTTAGCAGCACTTTGTTTTTATTGAGATTCAGGGGGTTGATGAAATACAGGAAAAAAGGGATCAGAAAACAGGCCCATGAACCCTGGTACAAAAACAGGCCCGGTACGCCCAACAATAAGGCCGCGGCGACAGCCCACAAAAACTTACGTGGTTTAAAGTCATCTGAACGAAGACTGTTTATAACAATAGCGCCTGCCAGCACGGAGGCGGTGTCTGAAATGAAAAACTGTAAACAGGTAGCCCATTGAACGGCGACTAAAAATGAGGGATTGGTTATCAGGTATAAACAGGTAAAAAAGGGCAGGTATTTAAATTTGGGAACATTGGCTACTTCTTTTTTAATAATTGCATACCACAGCGGTAAACACAGCATCCAGCCAAAAAAGGAGAACAACCGCATGTAGATAACCCCGTGTATGGTATCGATCATATTGAACAACCAGCGCTGTAACTCTTCAGTTAAATAACGCCCTTCATCTATGAACATATAAAAACCGGAAATAGCCCTGTAACCCCAAAGCTGAAAAGCTTCATCCATGAATATGTAATTGCTGTAAAAAAGGGGCAGGAAAATGAAGAATAAAACAAGCCAAAGGATCCCTACCAGATACAAATCTTTACGTTGCATACATGACAAGCACTGTTAAATCCCACGATTTAACCAGGCCTTTTTGGTTTTATAATATCGTTGCCAAATTAAAACCTTAAAACGGCTGCTACCCCTATCTTACAGGAAGATTTCTTTAAATTAAAGCGTTAATTTAATAGTATCCTCCTGTATTCCTAATGCATTTCTAATGTGTTGATTAGCTTTGTATTTATGGATTAAGGGCATCTATCAGTTCCGGCATATTCACCACCAGGGTACTGTATGTAACCCGTTCACGTGAATTGGCAAATTCTGCGGCATCCTTCCAATATTTTACGGTCAATTGTTTGGTAGCTTCCCTGTTTCCTGTTTTTTCATATACCAGTTGCCAGGTCAAATCCCCAGGTACCCAGTCAAAAATAGCGCAAGTGGTCGGTACGCCGAATTCATCCATAGACGATTGTACATGGAATTTTTTTTCGAAGGCATTCTGCGGCAATCCTATGAAGTGTACTGTGGTGATATTTTTATTGTAATGCTGCTGCATGTAATTTTTAACCGCCATATATTCTTTGTGAATGGGCTGCAAAAACTGTTTGTTAAAATTGTACCAGCCTGATATAATTAAAACAGATGCGACAGAGATGGCAATTGCCCTGCGTAGTTGTATATTTTTCACAATATACAAAGCCATTTCTACCCAAACGATCCATACACACATGTCGATGGCCAGCAAGGTCCTATTAGATGAATAACTTTCATGTACCACCAGAGAGGGCAGGTACGATAATACAAACGTCGTACCTGCAGCCGCAATATATTTCACAGCCAACAACCTGTTTTTTCCAAATCTTATAAATGCAAGCACCATCCAACCCAGCAGGAGCAGATAATACATGGTTTTGGCGAATTTATTGTCGCCATTGATTATAAGATTGAACCAGAAAGCCCGCTTAAGCGGCTGCGTAATAAAATAAGCAATTTTGCCCGGCACATCGTTGGTAAAGCCTGCCCGTGCATCGCCTGAAAGGTGCGCAATTGCCAACGAAAGTTTGAATAAAACGAAATAAAGTGCATACATCGCAAAGTAAAAAGCCAGTCCTTTTATGAACACCGCATCTTTCCCTGTAGCATCAGCGCTTATGTAATAGAGCAAAAACGGGATCACAAAACAACCAAATCCACTTTGGTAAGCAGCCAGAGATACCAATGCGGCCGCAGTGGCGCCCAGCGCTGCAGGTACAGGTATTGACCAGAATTTTTCTTTATCCCGGATAGCCAGGTGCCAAATGGCGCCAGATAACAATCCGGCCGTATTGGCAATCGCCAATTCAACACAAGAAGCCCATTGCACCGTTATTGAAAATTGCAGACTGGTTACCAGAAATAAGCACGTAAAGAAAGGCAAATATTCATAACCCTGCCGCTGTGCCACTACCCGCTTAATAATTACATACCATACCGGCATGCATATTATCCACAGTACTAAGGAGAATATTCTGATGTAAGTTATTTCGCGAATGGTATCGATGGCTGCAAATGTTTTCGACACCATCAGTTCGGTGAGCCATCTCCCCTGTACAGCAAACATCATCAAATCGCTTCCTGGCCTGTAATTCCATATTTGAAATATTTCGTCCGTATAAGCATATTCGGTAAAAAAAACAGGGTAAAATATAACGAGCACTACAAGGAACAAAAAGCTCAACAGGTAGATATCTTTCCGTTGAAGACCGGTCATGGAATTGGTTATTTGGTATTTAGTTTAGAATAGGATGTTAGAATGATTAAAAGACTGGTTTAAATTGATAAAGTAACAGGCTTGACCAGTTGATAAGGCCGGTTCGTTGCAGCCTGGCAAAAAATAAGGTTGATAAGCTGATATATATTTTTTCATATCAGCTTATCAACCCTATCAACCTTTCTTTTAAGAAACTATTTCTCTTCGGTCAACCCCGCGATCATATATTCTTTATTGAGGCGGGAGATATTTGTTACAGAGATCTCTTTCGGACAAACTGCTTCACAGGCCTCGGTAAAGGTGCAGGAACCAAATCCTTCCTTATCCATTTGATGAACCATGTTCAGCACGCGTGATTTGCGTTCGGGTTCACCCTGTGGTAACAAGGCCAGGTGCGATACCTTGGCGGAAAGGAACAACATAGCCGAGCTGTTTTTACAGGCCGCTACGCAGGCGCCGCAACCAATACAGGCAGCAGCAGCGAAGGCTGCATCAGCTTTATCTTTCTCGATGAGCATGGCATTGGCGTCAACGGCATTCCCGGTATTTACAGAAATATAGCCACCAGCCTGTACAATGCGGTCGAATGAGGTGCGGTCAACAACCAGGTCTTTTATAACCGGGAAGCTATTGGCGCGCCAGGGTTCTACTACAATGGTATCGCCATCTTTGTAGGCACGCATGTGCAACTGGCAGGTTGTATTGGCATGCCAGGGCCCGTTGGGGCGGCCATTAATATACATAGAGCATGCACCGCAAATGCCTTCGCGGCAATCGTGGTCGAACGCAATAGGATCTTTTCCTTCTTTTATCAGTCGCTCATTCAGCACATCGATCATTTCCAAAAAAGACATTTCAGAGGAAATATCACTTACCTGGTAAGTCTCAAATCTACCTTGCTCCTGGCTGTTCTTTTGTCTCCACACTTTCAGCGTAAGGTTCATTGTATAGTGCTCCATTATATAAACGTGTTAATTAGGGAATTAAAAATTTATTTGTAACTGCGCTGAGTTGGTTTGGCTACGTCGAAGATCAACTCCTCTCTATGTAATTGCCAGTCGCTTTCGCCTTTGAACTCCCAGGCAGATACATACTGGAATTTGCTGTCATCGCGTTTGGCTTCGCCTTCATCTGTTTGCGATTCTTCACGGAAGTGGCCACCACAGCTTTCATTGCGGTTGAGCGCGTCTTTACACATCAACTCACCCAGCTCAATGAAGTCGGCTACGCGGTTGGCTTTATCCAGCTCGGGGTTCATTTCATTGATCCCACCGGGGATGCGCACATCGCTCCAGAATTCTTTTTTCAGCTGTTGAATTTCGATGATGGCTTCCTGCAACCCTTGCGCGTTACGGGCCATACCACATTTATCCCACATGATCTTACCGAGGCGTTTGTGGAAACTTTCTACTGATTGCGATCCTTTGATGCTCATCAGCTTTTCTATGCGGTCGCGTACTGCTTTTTCTGTTTCTACGAATGCCGGATGATCTAATGAAATTGCTTTAGTAGAAATTTCATCGGCCAGGTAGTTACCAATGGTGTAAGGAATTACAAAGTAACCATCAGCAAGGCCCTGCATCAGGGCTGAGGCGCCCAGGCGGTTAGCGCCGTGGTCGCTGAAGTTGGCTTCACCCAGGGCATATAAACCAGGGATGCTGGTCATCAGTTCATAGTCAACCCACAACCCACCCATGGTATAGTGCACTGCCGGGTAAATACGCATGGGCACTTCGTATGGGTTTTCACCGGTAATCTTTTCATACATATCGAACAGGTTACCGTATTTCTCTTTAACAACGTCAAGACCGTGTTTGCGGATCACTTCTTTTGAAGGATTGGTGATCCCCAGCTTACCACATTCGATCTTACCATAACGCTCGATGGCGTTGGCATAATCGAGGTAAACGGCTTGTTTGGATGAACCTACCCCATAACCGGCATCGCAACGCTCTTTGGCAGCGCGGCTGGCCACGTCGCGTGGTACCAGGTTACCGAAGGCGGGATATCTTCTTTCGAGGTAATAATCTCTTTCTTCTTCGGGGATGTCGCCTGGTTTGCGGTTATCGCCCTGTTTTTTGGGAACCCAGATCCGGCCATCGTTACGCAGTGATTCCGACATCAACGTCAGTTTCGACTGGTGATCGCCACTCACCGGGATACAGGTGGGGTGAATCTGCGTATAGCAGGGGTTGCCAAAATAAGCGCCTTTGCGGTGTGCTTTCCAGGCAGCGGTTACGTTGCTGCCCATGGCGTTCGTACTTAAGTAGAATACGTTGCCATAACCACCGGAACATAACAATACGGCATGTCCGAAGTGGCGTTCCAGCTCACCGGTAATGAGGTTGCGCACCACAATACCACGGCATTTATCCTGGCCGCTTTTTTCATCCTTCACCATTACAATATCCAGCATCTCGTGGCGGGTATACATGGTTACGTTACCCAGGGCTACCTGGCGTTCGAGGGCCTGGTAAGCGCCAATCAGCAATTGCTGACCGGTTTGACCTGCAGCATAGAAAGTACGTTGTACCTGTGTACCACCGAATGAACGGTTGCTGAGCAAGCCACCATATTCGCGGGCCAGGGGAACACCCTGCGCCACGCACTGGTCAATGATGTTAGCGCTTACTTCAGCCAGGCGGTGTACATTGGCTTCACGCGCGCGGTAGTCACCACCTTTAATAGTATCGTAGAATAAACGGAAAACAGAGTCACCGTCGTTTTGATAGTTCTTTGCAGCATTAATACCACCCTGTGCGGCAATAGAGTGCGCACGGCGGGGAGAATCCTGAAAACAAAATGCTTTTACTTTATATCCCAGTTCGCCTAATGATGCAGCAGCAGAAGCACCGGCCAGTCCGGTCCCTACAATGATCACTTCCAGCTTGCGTTTATTAGCGGGGTTTACCAGTTTGCAATGTCCCTTATAATCAGTCCACTTCAGATCTAACTGCCCGGCGGGAATTTTTGAATTAAGCATATCTAAAATTTCTTGTTTTTAAATTTCGTAAAGGATCAAATGGTTGTAATAATGAACGTCTTACCTATTCTTCTTAATTATTGTTCACCCAACCAAAATAGATACTGATGGGCATCAATGCAAACAGTAAAGGAACGATAATGGAGAAAGCAATGCCTGCGCCCTTAGCCATGGCTACATATTTTTTGTTGTGCACGCCAACTGTTCTGAACGAACTTTGGAAACCATGCAGCAGGTGCCAGGCCAGTGAAAAGCAACCCAGCACATATACAACTACTACCCAGGCTTGTGAAAACACCAGTAACATTTTGGTGTATACATCATGAATGGGTGCGCCATTATTGTAAGTTACTTCGCCCAGTGTAGTGGCATAAGTGATACGTGAGGGGATCCAGAAGTCCTGAATATGGATAATGAGGAAGAGCAGAATGAGGGTACCCAGCAAGCCCATCGACTTTCTGTACCAGGCGCTTCCTTTGCTGCCCATAGCTACCTGATAACCTTTTTTGCGGCGGGCCCGGTTTTGGAATTCGAGCATATACCCCTGGATAATATGAAGGAAAAATCCCAGGAAGAGGCCTATTTCCATAATACGGATCACATAGGACGCTCCCATAAAATGTGCCGCTTTGTTAAACATTTCACCGTTGTCGCTGTCATCCACCAGATCAGCCCAGATACAGGCATTGATCCCAACGTGAACAATAAGAAACGAGATCAGGAACAAGCCGGTAAATGCCATTACAAACTTTTTACCTACCGAAGATGTGAAGAACTCAGACCATTTCATGCGAAAATGAATTAATTGATAGTATAGTCCACACAGCATGCCTGCCAGCATACAGTGATCGCGTCCGGCCAAATTATCATCGCCCTCTATCTATAATGAAATTTGCCAGTGACGTTTCATCTGAAAAAAGGTTAAGGGCACAGGTATTAATTATACTTTTTGTTAGGGGTATAAGGCACACCTGCATTAGATCGAGATAGGTTAAAGAACAAAGAGCTTTTAAAATCCATCGCTGAAGGCAGCCACTAAATTTGCCGCAAATTTAACGCAGCAAGCTTAAAAATCAACACCCTGTTAAAATTTTCCTGTAAATCCACCCGCTTTACCCCGTCTTTTAAACCGGAAAGAATGATTTTCATGAGGTAAAATACTTAGCCGGTTTTAACGTTACGGTGGTATAATAGATTGAGTTACGGACTCATTTTGTTAAAATCCCTATCTTTAGCCCCTTTAAATCTACTTAATGAAACAGGAAGAGGATTTTGAAGCCAACTTAGCAGGCGAAGATGGTACCGGTGAAGAGACCAAAAGAAGCTGGTTCAAACGCATTAAGAAAGGTATCACAACCAGTACCGCTGAAAAGAAAGAAACACCGGAAGGTTTATGGAGCAAATGCCCCGAGTGCGGCTATATCTGTACCATGACAGAGCTCCGGGAGAACTTGTTTGTTTGTCCTAAATGCACACATCACCACCGGATAGGCAGCGCCGAATATTTTGAAATTCTGTTTGACGACAATAAATACGAGGTGCTCTTTGAGAACATCCGTTCCAAAGACTTCCTTCACTTCACCGATTTGAAGTCGTATGGAAAGCGCCTTGATGAAATTTGGGCAAAGACCGACATTACCGACTCCATTCGTATTGGGAAAGGGGTCTTAAAAGGAATACCTTTTATGGTAGGTTGTATGGATTTTGAATTCATCGGCGGATCCCTGGGTAGTGTGATGGGCGAACGGATAGCCCGGGCTATAGATGTTTGCCTGGAAGAAAAAATACCCCTGATGATCATTTGTAAATCAGGTGGCGCCCGCATGATGGAAAGCGCCTTCTCGCTGATGCAGCTGGCGAAAGTGTCGGGAAAATTATCGCAGTTAACAGATGCAAAAATTCCTTATATCTCCTTACAAACCGACCCATCGTTTGGTGGTATCTCGGCTTCGTTTGGGATGCTCGGCGATCTGAATATTGCCGAACCAGGCGCCCTGATCGGTTTTGCCGGTCCGCGGGTAATTAAGGAAACAATTAAAAAGGACCTGCCCGAAGGTTTTCAGCGAAGCGAATTCTTACTGGAACACGGGTTCCTTGATTTCATTGTTCCCCGGAAGGAATTAAAAGAAAAACTGGCTACCGTATTATCTTTGTTTAAGAACTAATACAGTTATATTTAAGTGCGAAGTATGAAGTAAGAGGCAGGAAAATGGCTTTTTACTTCATACTTCCTATTTTTGTTTATTATGGCAGACATGAGGAACCGCTCGGCTTACCACGATTATTTCATCGAAGATAAATACGATGCGGGTATGGTATTGGTGGGATCGGAAGTGAAATCACTGCGCGCCGGACGCGCCAGCTTCAACGACAGCTTTTGTTATTTTCATAGAGGCGAATTGTGGGTCAAAAGCCTGCACATTGCCCAGTACTCTCACAGCTCGCTTTACATTCACGATCCCGTTCGGGAACGCAAATTGCTGTTAACCAAAAAGGAGTTGCGGAAACTGGAAGCCAAGACCAAGGAAAGAGGTTTCTCTATAGTTCCATTGCGTATTTTCTTTAATGAGCGGGGATTTGTAAAAATAGAGATTGGCCTGGCCAAGGGTAAAAAGAATTACGATAAGCGGGAAACTATCAAGCAGCGGGATAATGACAGGGAGTTGAAGCGATATATTAAATAGTTGACGAGTTGACGAGTTAACATGTTGACAAGTTAACGAGAAAGGGAAAAACATATGAGGTTAAAAGTAGCAGGTTGATAGAGTTGATAAAGGGCGAAGGATGAAATGAGTAGGGATGAAAATAGTGAGGAATGTTACCTTGTCGCGAGCCCTTTCACGTTTCACGTTTGCCGTTTCACGATTCAACATTAATCGCGGAAAAATCATCGTATTAATACGCAACACCACTGATAAATTACTTGTTAACTAATTTATTTTCCACACAATTTCCCGATTACTCTGAGAATTGAAAACTCCGGTATATTTTTGTAGGCAGGCATTACCTGCCTGTTATTGCACACTTTGAATCTGTATCCTTCCGAACTAATATCCGGTTGAAAAACACCCACCCAGGAACAAGCCATAGGCCGCATAGAAAAGCGTTAAGTACCCAACTGGCATACACTTAACGGGCTATTTTCGTATTAAGAAATTTGCAATTTATTGCTTGGCTTGATTTTTCTACTTAAATTAACATATGCTACGCATTATTTTGGTTCTCTCTTTATTAGTAACCGGAAGGTTTGCTTTTTCCCAATCTATATCGGGCTCCTGGTATGGCAAGGCTGATGTTGTAGCGCAAGGCGTTTACAATAACTATCTTACCGAGTTGGTATTAAAACAAAAAGGAAGTTCAGTGGAGGGTGTTTTTGGCTATTATTTTAAAGATACATATCAAAGCTTTTTTGTTCGTGGCACCTACGACCAAACTACCAGGCAGGTAAGCATAAAAAACCTGCCCATGTTGTTTTACCAGTCCAGGGCCACTCAGAACGGGGCCGAATGTATGATGGATTTTGAAGGCACCTTGCGGGTAAGCCATGTTAAAAGCTCCATGAGCGGTGCATTTGTTACCATTGACAAATACAAGTATACCTGCCCCGAGATGCGGGTAAGCTTTACCATGGACGTGGCCACCAAAAACCTAGATAGCATGTTGAGCAGCAGCATTGTAGGCAAACGCTTCTGGATGCCGCAACGGGAAGATGTGGTAATAAAAAGCAACATGCCTGTTGTAAACACCGCCCCCACATCGGGTACTGCCAGCATTGCCCCGATAAAAATTACCGACAGCGCTATTGATGCTTACAGCGAGCGTAACCTGGTAGCCCAGTTCACCCGCAGAAAGATCGCTTATACCAAGGACCTGGAAATAGGCAGCGATTCCATTCGCATCAGCCTGTATGATAATGGCGAAATTGACGGCGATACCGTTTCCGTGTTCGTGAACGGCCAACCGGTAGTTACGCATCAGGAGCTCACCGCCCGGGCCGTGAATATTTATCTTACGCTCGACAATAGCAAGGATGTAAATGAAGTGAGCCTGTTTGCCGAGAACCTGGGCCGCATCCCACCTAATACGGCCTTAATGGTGGTTACCGATGGCATTTCCCGGTTTGAGGTATTTCTTTCCAGTTCTTACACCCAAAACGCCACCGTGCGGATCAAAAAACGAATATCGCGACATTAGCGATTTACATACTTATATAAAGTAAATGGTGAGCCACCTTCAAAAGGTGACCCACCATTTTTTATTTTTATTTAGAACAGTTCCGGTTGTTCCGGATCTTCTTTTTGTTCTTTCATCGTCCACTCAAACTCCGTGCTCTTGCTGAAATCGGCCAGTTTGGTACCAACCGCTTTCCAGCCCATTACCTCCACCATATCGGCAATCTTGATCTTTTGCGTGCGCACCTGGGCGCCGCGACCCGTTTTTATTTGCACAATTGGCTCGGGATGCGTGGTCACCGCTTCCAGGTAATTGCCCTCCCCTTCTTTTATCAGCATGAACTTGTTACGGATGGTAGTGGTTTCAATATGGAACCGTTTTACATTGAACTGCTGTTTGTCGTTATCCAGGTAAATAGCAGTAACCGTTTTCTCGGGGTTGAACTTCTCTATCTCGATCACTTTTTCGATATCAAACTTCTGCGTCAGTTCCTGATCGGTGATCTCGTAGTTACCATCTTTGTATATTACCAGTATTTTATCTTCAGGTTGGAAGCTGCCGAGGTACTCCCCTTTCGCCTCGGTACTCAACCGGCCGAACTGATCGTCGAACCACAGCTTTTTACCACCCAGGGTTGATTTACCAGCTTCTTTGAACTTAACTGATTTTACCCTGAACTTGGTTACCTGGTTACCCAGGCTTTGGCGGGCCTTGATCTCCAGCTCTTCAAAATAAAAGTCGAACTCTTTTTTGCGGGCTGTACTGTTGGGATCCAGTACCACTCTAACAACTTCCGCCTCGCCATTGGAGTTGGCGCTGAAGTAATGTACTTTAGCTTTCTCCGCACCTTTATTGGTAAGATCGTATTCTTTATCGCGGGTAATACCGGTTACGTTAAAGCGTTTGGCATAAGTGACGCCAGATTTTCCATCTACATAGATCATATTGTAAGTGGTACGCTCGTCGTTCTTCTGGAAAATGGCAACGTGTATGATATCCTTGCCAATAAAGGCTTTTTCAGACACCTTCACTATTTTCATTTTACC
>JAJKIL010000192.1 GCA_021154515.1 Niastella sp.
AAAAAGTATGAGACCAAGATAGATGATGAGATCCTTGGCGGACCCGTTCAGTTTGTACCGGCAGTTACAGAGATCTATAAAAAACGTTTACCTGAAACCGAGGACATCTACAAAGAGATCCTGTCTAAGCCTTTTGATTTTTCAAAAGATGAATCAGCCAACTTCAATGATGAGAAGCTGGATTATCCCAAAAATGAAGCTGACAGAAAAGAAGCCTGGCGTAAACGCTTAAAGTATATGACCCTTGAGCGTTATTACGATCTGATGGAAGACCGTGAGAAGAATAAGGGAAAAGAAAACTTCGAAGTAAAAACTGATGAGCAACTGGAAGCGGAAGCCCGGAGCCGGGTTTTGAACATATTGAACAGGAATTACGATCGCCTGAAACTTAAAGTAAGCGACGATGACCGGTTTAACGAGTATGTGAAAACCATCACTGAATCGATGGACCCGCACACTACGTTCATGCCGCCTGTTGACAAACGTTATTTTGATGAAGAAATGAGTGGCCGTTTCTTTGGTATTGGCGCTTCTTTACGCGAAGAAGATGGTAATATCAAGATCGGTTCTGTGCTGGCTGGCAGCCCTGCGTTGAAATCAGGGGAAATTGCTATTGGCGATGCGATCATTAAAGTGGCCCAGGGCGCAGCTGAACCTGTTGACCTTACCGGTTATACAGTTCAGGATGCGGTGAAACTGATCCGTGGTAAAAAGGGTACTGAAGTTCGCCTCACTGTAAAGAAAACCGACGGTTCGGTAAAAACAGTTACACTGATCCGCGATGAAATCATCCAGGACGAAACTTTTGCCCGCAGCGCTGTGATCAACACGCCTAAGGGTAAACTCGGTTTTATTTACCTGCCTGAGTTCTACGCAGATTTCGATAATCCGAAAGGCGCCCGTTGCTCTGAGGATGTAAAGAAAGAGATCATCAAATTGAAAGAACAGAAAGTCGACGGTATCATTATGGACCTGCGCAACAATGGCGGTGGTTCATTATATGATGTTGTGCAAATGGTTGGTCTGTTCATTGAAGGTGGTCCCATTGTACAGGTAAAAGACCGCGAAGGCAAACCCCAGATCTACTTCGATCGCGATAAATCAGTTTTATATGATGGCCCGCTGGCTGTTATGGTAAATGAATTCAGTGCTTCGGCTTCTGAGATCTTTGCCGCGGCCATTCAGGACTATGACCGTGGTGTTATCATCGGCAGCACTTCTACTTATGGTAAGGGTACTGTACAACGTAACATCGGTCTTGACAAAACAATGGGCTTCCTGGATCCTAACAGCGAACTGGGAACCATTAAACTGACCCTGCAGAAATTCTATCGCATCAATGGCGGTTCAACCCAGTTACGTGGTGTGGCTTCTGATGTAAACATTCCCGATATTTTCGAGTATACGAAGATCCGCGAGAAGGATAATCCGGATGCGTTGGGCTGGGACGAAATACAAAAAGCCGATTACACCCGCTGGAAATACGGTCTTGACCTGGGCCCCATCAGAAAGGCCAGTGCAGAACGTTTAAAGAGCAATCCGCTGTTCACCACCATTCATAACAATGCTGAATGGCTGGCTAAACAAAGCGATAAAACGGTTTCATTGAGCCTGAAAAAATACCAGGAAGAACAGAAAAAGAATAAAGCGATCGCCAAGCAGATCGAAAACCAGAACAAATTACCTCATGAGCTGAATGTTGATCCGCTGGTGGAAGATATGAAACGGGTTGAGGCTGTGGGCGATGTTGCCAAGCTGGAGCGTTTCAAAAACTGGTTGAAGATCCTGCGTAATGACCCTTACCTGGATGAAGCTACCAATGTATTAAACGACATGGTAACCCAAACCAACCTGGTGTACGCCAAAGTAAACAAGAATTAAGAACAACAGTCATTCTTTGTATATATTATAAAAAACCGTCCCCGACTTTAGCCGGGGGCGGTTTTTTTATTATAAGTGTGCTGATTTCTTTACTTTGAACACTGGTATAAGATTGATTTTCCGCTTATTTTTGCAGCCATCCGATGAGTATGAATATATTAGACCAATTCAAGCAGATAACCACTTTCGTCTTTGATGTAGACGGCGTACTGACTGATGGTACGCTGTTTGTTTTTGATGACGGGCAGTTTGTGCGCCGCATGAATATTAAAGACGGGTTTGCCCTGCAGCTGGCCGTAAAGAAAGGATATAGGGTGGCGGTGATCTCCGGTGGGGCAAGCGATGCCGTTACCCAGCGACTGAACCGGTTGGGGATACACGATGTGTTTATGCAGGTTACTGATAAAAAAGGCAAACTAACGGAGTATGCTCAGCAACATCATATAAAGTGGAGCGAAGTGTTGTTTATGGGTGACGATATTCCCGATTACGAGGTAATGAAACAGGTAGGCCTCCCTTGTGCGCCTGCCGATGCGGCCTCTGAAATAAGACAAATAGCAAAATATATAGCCCAGTTACCGGGCGGACAAGGTTGCGTTCGCGAAGTGATTGAAAAAGTGCTGAAGTTGAATAATAACTGGGAATTACATACCGACGTAGCCAGTAAGTAATTATCCCGAATTCCAAAAAAACCAATATCCCAAAATCCCGGTCAATGAAACTACTGGCAGCATTTATACGCCTTATACGATCAGTGAACCTGCTGTTCATTGCCATTACGCAATTGCTGTTTCAGTATTGCATTGTTGGGCCAATTTTTAACCATGCCCAGGCCACACCTGTACTTACTACACCCATTTTTATTGTGCTGATTGCTGCGTCGGTACTTATTGCTGCTGCAGGGTACATTATCAATGATTATTTCGATTTAAATATAGACCTGGTAAACAAGCCCGATAAACTGGTGGTGGAAAAGATCATCAAACGCCGCTGGGCCATTGTCTGGCACCTGGTGTTATCGGGAGCAGGGGTATTATGCAGTGCATATGTAGCCTGGAAAACCCGGTGCTGGTGGTTGATACCGGCCAACGTTGGGTGTGTAGGCGCCCTTTGGTTTTACAGTACCATCTTCAAAAAGAAACTGCTTAGCGGCAATGTGATCATTTCATTACTCACCGCCTGGGTTATTTTAGTTATAGGTTTTATTACACATTATGTGGTCATAAAAAGACCTGAGATCTATGCGCAGGTGGAAGCTTCGAAGTTAATGCGCCGTACTTTTCTGTATGCCGGTTTTGCGTTCATCATTTCCCTGATAAGGGAGGTAGTGAAAGATATGGAAGATATTAATGGCGATGCGCGTTACGGCTGCCGCACCATGCCTATTTTATGGGGGATAAACGCATCAAAAGTATTTGCAGCCACCTGGTTAATGGTTTTAGTGGCAGGTGTTGTGGTTATGCAGGCTTATGTGTTGCCTTTCAAATGGTGGTGGGCCGCCGGATATAGTGTTGTTTTCATTCTTGTACCAATGCTGTTACTGTTACGCAAACTGGTGAAAGCCGTTACCCCGGCTGATTTTCATACAATAAGTACCTGGTTAAAGCTGATCATGTTGAGCGGCATATTGTCTATGTTGTTCTTTAAACTCTATACATAAATGAACGGTCACCGTATCATCCTGGCTTCCCAATCGCCCCGGCGTAAACAATTACTGGAATGGGCTGAGATCCCTTTTGAGATAATGGTGCAGTCTACCGCTGAAACCTATCCGCCCGAGATGCCGATCCCTGAAGTGCCTGTACATATTGCCCGCGAGAAAGCCATTGCAATAAGGCAGAAATATGAATCGTTACACGATACTACCAATATTATTATTGCTGCCGATACGGTTGTAGTGTTGGGTAACACCATCATCGGTAAACCAAAGGACCGTGAAGATGCATTGGATATACTAAGCCGGTTGTCGGGCAATAAACACCAGGTAATAACCGGTGTTGTACTGTTGAAAGGCCAGCAGGAAATAGCTTTTTCTGATACAACCGATGTTTGGTTTCATCCACTTACACAAGAGCAGATCGCTTTTTATGTAGATAAGTATCAGCCGTATGATAAAGCGGGGGCTTATGCCATTCAGGAGTGGATTGGAGTGGTGGGGATAAAATCTATACAGGGTGATTTCTATAATGTTATGGGGTTGCCCGTTAGTAGGGTGGTAACGGAATTGAATAAGTTATTGTGAACCCGGAAAGGAGTTGTATATTTGGAGGTAAGATCTGATTGTAGCGTAAAATCAGCTCTGACAGTAGCAGCATTTTCTAACCAGAAAAATTCGTACTATGACGGAAAGGCTGCTGCAATACCTTTGGCAATTCCAGTATTATAACAAACAAAACTCCATACTGGATAATGGCGATACCTTCCAGGTAATTCATCCGGGACGATTTAATACCAACCAGGGTCCCGATTTTCTTGAAGCCAAGATAAGAATAGAAGATACATTATGGGTAGGGCATGTTGAAGTGCATGTAAAAACCTCTGACTGGTTCAGGCATGCGCATCAGTTTGACCGTAACTACGACAACGTGGTGTTGCACGTTGTATGGGAACACGACCTGCCCGAAAGAGACACCCGCATCCCGGTTTTTTCCATGCAGTCAAGGGTGCCTATGTTGTTACTGGAACAATACAGGTACTGGATGGACAGCGCGAGCTTTATTGCCTGCGGGAACCAGATCAGGGATGTGTCGCGCATCGTTTGGATCTCGTGGCGGGAAAGGCTGCTGGCCGAACGCATGCAACGCAAATCGGCCATGGTATTTTCTTTTCTGCTGCAAACCCATCAACACTGGGAAGAAACGTTCTGGTGGTTGCTGGCCCGCAACTTTGGCGCCGCATTAAACTTTGAACCATTTGAAGCAATGGCTAAATCCTTACCGGTAACCATACTTGCCCGGTATAAAAATCAATTGCCGGTACTGGAAGCCCTGTTGTTTGGCCAATGCGGTTTGCTGGAAGGGGAATTTGAGGATGAATATCCTACCAGGCTGCAACGGGAATACCTGCATTTGAAAAATAAGTACGAGCTGCAATCCATCATGCAATCAGTGCATTTTTTGCGTACCCGGCCGGTAAATTTTCCCACCGTGCGGCTGGCGCAACTGGCTAGATTGCTATACCGGTCGATCCACCTGTTTGCGTTTATCAAAGAAACGGAACAGCTCAGTGAGATCAGAAATTGGCTTTCTGTTACAGCCAGTGAGTTCTGGGACGAGCATTACACCTTTCAGAAAAGTTCTGTTCGCCGCCCCAAAAAGCTGGGCAACCAAATGATTGATACCCTTATTATTAATACGGTAGTGCCGGTTTTATTTGCATACGGCCTATTGCATAACGAAGAGCTGTATAAGAACAGGGCATTGAACTGGTTAGATGAACTGGAGCCCGAAATGAACGCCATTACCAATAGTTATACAGAGCTGGGCATTGTAAACAAAAGCGCCTTTGATTCGCAGGCCCTGCTTGAATTAAAAGGCCATTATTGCGACGCCAAAAAATGTCTCGATTGCGCCATGGGAAATGCTTTACTGAAAAGATCCGTGGCGGTTTACATGGAAACATGCACCCCGCACCTTGAAAAAGTGCCATAAATGCTTTATTATTGCCGGATTATCCCGCCACGTGCGCGGGATTACCCTTTATTTGACAGATTGTATATATAAGTATGATTAAAGGACAAAAAGTAGTGGTAGTGCTACCGGCATATAATGCAGCCAAAACGCTAAGACCAACCTATGATGAAATCGACAGATCGGTAGTGGATGAAGTGATCCTTGTTGATGACGCCAGTAAAGATGATACCATTACAGTAGCCCGTGAAATTGGTATTCAACATATTATACGGCATGAGAAGAATAAAGGTTACGGTGGTAACCAAAAATCCTGCTATAATAAAGCATTGGAAATTGGGGCCGATATTATAGTAATGCTGCATCCCGATTACCAATATACTCCGGCTTTGATAACGCCCATGGTTTCCCTGATTGCCAATAACGTGTACCCGGTTGTGCTGGGTTCCCGCATTTTAGGCAAGGGCGCCTTAAAAGGCGGCATGCCGATGTACAAATACCT
>JAJKIL010000193.1 GCA_021154515.1 Niastella sp.
AAGGTAACTAATGACCCCGCACTATCCTATCAATGGCAGGTGAGCACTAATAATGGAGTTTCGTGGAGTAATGTAAGGGCTGCTGATGGTTATACCGGCAGTACTACCAATGACCTTACCTATCCTGTAGCTACATTGTCAATGAATGGTTATTTATATCGTTATACGGCTACCATTACCGCAACTGGTTGTAATGCTACCAGTGTTGCGATGGATACGTTCCGGGTATTGTCGGCACCAGTATTTCCTACTGGTGGTGAAGTTAAATCATCAACCATTTGTCCGGGAGGAGATGCCATCTTTACTGCAAACCCTACGGGTGTAACTGCCATGGTCTATCAATGGCAGGTATTACAATTACCCGCCACGGATTTTACCGACGTGAGCGATGGCGCCGTTTATAGCGGTTCACAAACCAAAACCCTGAACATAACCGGTTTTCCCGGCGCAGCCGGAACTTCCTGGAATGTGCAGATAGTGGCCAGTTATCCGGGCACCAAGGGTTGTGCGCAATCCAGTTTTGCCGGATTATCTATACGTACTTTGCCGGCAATACCGGTTCAACCAAAAGATACCACGGTTTGCGCCAACAGTCCTGCCGGTTTTAGAGTTATTGCCAGCGGTAGCGCCACGTTAGCTTATCAATGGCAAACTGACAACGGTACCAGCGGTGCTACCTGGTCGAATGTAAGCAGCATTGTTACTGTACCCGCTGCACCCCCCAATACGCTTCAATTAGGACCGGTTACGCTGGCCATGAATGGCTACCGGTACCGGGTAACGGTGAGCAACAGTTGCGCGCCCCCGGCTACTTCTAACGAAAAAATACTCACCGTTCGCAGATCTGGCACCTGGCTGGGTTATAAAGACACCAAATGGGAAGAAGCCCAGAACTGGTGCGGCGGTGTACCTGATAATACCATCGATGTGCTGGTGCCCAACTGGCCCTCGAGAATGCCGAATATCAGTGATGGAACCGGTACCGCTTATTATAAAAGTCTTGAAATTGAAAATACTGCCCGCCTTACCATCAGCGGCGGTACGGTCAATAACATGACTGGTCCGTTTAATTTACAGGGAACGGTAGCGTATACAGCTACCCGCGATCAATATATATATCCCGCTGACCATGGCTCGCTGGAGATAAATGGTACGGGTAATAAGATCTTGAGTACTGGTGTTGCGATAAGCCATAACCTGGTATTGGGCGGTTCGGCCAAACTGGTTACCGGCGCTAATATCCTTACTATGAAAACAGGTAGTAATCCTGTTGTAGCCAGTGCGTTTACCGACCCGGCCACCAGTTGGATAGTTACCGGCAACGGGAGCACCGGTGCAGCCAATACCGGTTTGGGTGGTTTACGTATTGAACAGGTAGATGCAGCCGATGGCGCGGTATTGTTTCCCGTTGGGCCTACTCCGGCTGCTTATAATCCGCTTCAGTTAACCAATGGCGGCGTGGCAGATCATTTTACCGTTGCTGTCAATGACCAGCGGATCCCCGGCGGTGTGTACAATGCAGGCGTGAACCGTACATGGCTGGTGTCGGAAGCAGTAACTGGTGGTAGTAACGTAATGCTTTCTCTGAAATGGCAGGGCAGTGAAGAACAGGCTTCTTTTGACAGAACACAATCACAGATCATCAGGTCGAACGGAACATCGATCGTAGAATCAAGTTCAAAAGCGCTGGCCAGTGGTACTAACCCTTATGCCCGTGCAGATGGGGCCTTTGCCGTACTTACTCAATTCAGTGTGGCCAGTCAGGTAGTGGTGCTGGCAACGGAGTTTAGTTCATTCACCGCACAAAAAACCGGGAATGCAGCGGTAGGCTTAACCTGGAAAACAACAGCTATTTCATCGGCAAGGTATTTTGATGTGCAAAGATCTGCCGATGGGGTTCACTTTGTAACGCTCGCCCGGGTAAATGGGGAAACCAGTAGAACTGCTTATAATTATAACGACAATTTACCGGGTACCGGCATTATTTATTATCGTTTACTGGTAATGGATCAGCAAAATGAATTGGTGCGAAGCAGTATACAAACGGTATTACTGAATAGCAGCAACCAGGTTCAACTGAGGCCTTCTGCTACTGCCGGCGCCATAACAAATGTATATATACAAGCTTCAAAACAATCGATAGCCAGCCTGTTTGTAACCGACATCGCCGGACATATTCATAGCCGCCAGTCGTTAGCGGTAAATAATGGTGAGAACCTGGTACCGATCTGGATAGGTAACCTGGGTAAAGGTGTATATTATGTGCATGTGAAAAATGGAGATGGAAGCACCAGTGTGTTAACGCTGCTGAAGCAGTAAATAAGTGAAATTTGGAGATATAAAAAAGGCTGTCACATTGAAGTGACAGCCTTTTTTCTTTTGTAAATGAAGTAAGAGGTAAGAAGAGTCTGAAAATGTATGGTTAACTACAAAATTCCTGAGCTTCCTACTTCCTATTTCCTATTTCACAAGCACCAGTTTACCAGTGTAGCTTTTGCCACCAGTATTGATGATGTAATAATAAGCGCCGGCCTTCATTTGCGTGGCAGGAATTGTTACCTGGTATTTGTGGTTGGCTGTTGCCATACCTTTAAATAATACTTTCTCGCAAGTGCCCAGTGCATTGTAAATGCTTATAGTGGCGAGGGCGTTTTGCGGTGAAGTAAACTCGATCACTCCGTTCGCAATTACCGGGTTGGGGTATGCTTTAAACGTAAAGTTACTTACGCCCGCTGCCGGTAAGTTTTGTTCAGTTGCTTTTGCTGTGCCGGGCGTGGTTACTTTGCGGCCTCCGCAATCAGAAAAGTCTTCCGTTACTATTGTAAAGCCGGTTTTAGTACAGCCGTTGGCCGGGTCCTTTACGGTAATGTAATAAGTTCCGGCGGCACTGGTTGTTGTAACAGGCACTACATCTTCAAAATCAGGCCCTAACCATAAGAAGGTCGCATTGGGTGTATTGGTAATGGCCGACATGGTAACAACCTGGTTGGCGCAACTTATAGGGCCATTATTACTAACGGTCACTACGGGGCTTGTAGTATTCTCGGCCACAGTGGTTGATTTGCTCGATGTACAGCCATTTGCCGGGTTGGTAGCCGTCAACGTATAAACGCCACCATGCTTAACAGTTGCTGATGAAGAGTTCGAACTATAGTTGTTCGGTCCTTCCCATTTGTAATCCACATTCATATCCGATGACGACGAACTTCCAAAAATGGTTACACTGCCTGTTAAACAGGTAATGATCCCGGAATTGGTGATCGAGATCTCACCGGGACGAACGGTATTTTCTTCAACTATTGTAGAGGCGCTGGCAGCGCAACCTGTTACCGGGTTGGTAGCCTTGAAAATATAGGTGCCGCCTTTTGATATTTCCGGATTCAGGGTAGTAGCAGTATACCCGTTTGGTCCGGTCCAGCTATAGTCGGTACCGGTTGCTGAAACCGTACCATTGATAACCACACTGGTAGTAATACAGTTAATGCTTCCGGTGTGAGTGGCGGTAACAGCCGGTTTTGTTGTATCCAGGCTCACGGTAGCGGCAGCGGTGCCGGTGCAACTACCCAGGGCCGCTGTTAAGGTATAAGTGCCTGGTTTTGTAACAACCGGGTTTTGTGCAGCTGAGGTATATCCATCCGGTCCACTCCACGTATAGCTTACCCCTGCTGTTGCAGAACTTCCCTGAAGTGTAACCGAAGTGTTAGTACAGTTTATAAGGCCGCCTGTTGCACTCGCCGATACATTACCGGGGCCTGTAGCTATGGTCTGCACATCGTCGAAATAATAAAACTCATCGTTGCCGGTAGCTTTTGCCCTTACCACGATCTGCAGCGTGTTGGCGCTCAGTCCTGAAAGGGAAATGGAAACGGGGGTTGGGGTAGTGCTGTGATTATTTATGCCGGCGGTTTTTTCGGCAAATAATACTTCAGTACCATTATTGAGTTTGTAATAGAACCGGATGTAATCACCATATACAGGATCGGTGTTCATCACTGCGCCATTGATAACGGAACTTCTTACAGTAGCCGAGATAGCCGCACTGGTTTTGCCTGTGATATTGATTGCTCCCGAGGTCCATACACCTTCAGCACCCGTGTTGGTGGAGCTGTTACTTACACGGAACTCATTATTGAGCACCGAGAACAGGGCTGTAGATGGGTTTACGCTGGTTGTCCATGGGGTGGTTCCTGCATCAGCAGTGGCACCATTGGCCAGGGTAAAGTCCTCGAGCCAGGTGCTCGTGCTGCCCTGCGTAACTGTAGCTGATGCGGTGCTGGTACAACCATTGGCCGGGTTGGTAACCGTTACATTATAAGCGCCAGCAACCGTAGCTGCCGGGTTTTGTGCTGTAGAGGTAAAATTATTGGGGCCCGTCCAGTTATAAGTAACGCCAGTGGTGGAAGAGTTTCCTGACAAGGTAACCGAAGAGCTGCCGCTGCAGCTAAGGGCTCCGCTGGCGCTGGCAGTGGCGCCTGGTGGGGTTGTGTTCAGGGTAACAAGGGCCGTATCGGTTCCACTACATCCGGTAGCGGGGTTTTGAACGGTCAATGTATAAATACCGGTTGTGGTTATAACGGGATTTTGTGCAGTGGAAGTAAAGTTATTGGGGCCCGTCCAACTATAGCTTACGCCACCCGCGGTTGAACTGCCAAGCATGGTAACCGATGCCGTGGTACAGGTAATGACGCCGCCGGTTGCAGTAACGCTCTCGGTGACAATATCGCTTCCTGTAAGCTTTATATTATCGAAATAATACCGCTCGGCAGAACCGGAATTGCTGGTTTTGATGATCACCTGAAGGGTGCTGCCATTGAGCGCTGCAGACGTGAAGGTAGTAGAGGCTGTACCAGTGGTGGTAGAACCTAATCCGGCCAGGTCTTCAAAAACAAGTGTTTCCGCTCCGTTGTTCAATTTATAATATATGCGAATGTAGTCTGCGGTTTCAAATGAGCCGCTGGTCACTTCACTGCGCAGGTCAACCGAAAATGTCACATTCGATTTGCCTGCAATGTTTATTGCCTGTGAAGTCCATACACCTTCGTACTGATCATCAAACGAAGTTTTGAATTCATTGTTTTGTACCGAGTAGGTGCCACTGCCGCTGGCAGTTGCCGTCCAGGCGGTAGCGCCTGCGTCGGAGGTAGTGCCATTGCTCAGGCCGGCAAAATCCTCGAGCCAGAAGGTAGTGGCAGCAGACGACCCGGCCGTTACTGATACTGATTGCGAGGCGGTACAGCCGTTTGCCGGATTGGTTACGGTAGCGGTGTATGTACCTGCAGCGGTTACACTGGGGTTTTTCGAAGTACTCGTAAAACTATTAGGTCCCGTCCATTTGTAGGTAGCGCCGCTTACTGTTGAGTTTACATTCAGCGTAATGTTCGATAAGCAGGCCAAATTACCTCCGCTGGCAGTAATATCCGGCGCTGTTTTATTTTCAGGAACGGTGATGGTAGCAGATGCAGCACAACCCGAAGTCAGGGTAGCGGTTACCACATATTGCCCACCTGCGCTCACTGCCGGGTTTTGTACAGAAGAAGTAAACCCGTTGGGGCCAGTCCAGGCCCAGCTGCTCACCGAACTGCTGGTATTGGCCGACAATTGCGCCGTGGCGGTACAGGTTACAGTTCCGTTTACTGAGGGCGTAACGGTAACAGTTCCGGTACCGGTGCTGGTGCCGGTTACTTTGATATTATCAAAGTAGTAACGTTCCGTAGGGTCCGAATTACTTGTTTTAATGATGATCTGCAGGGTGCTTCCGTTCAGGGAACTCGAATTGATCGTGGCAGAAGCATTGGTGTTGGTGGTACTTCCAAGACCGGCGAGGTCTTCATAAACCAGTGTCTCTGCACCATTATTTAACTTGTAATAAACCCGGATGTAGTCTGCGGTCTCGAAGGCATCATTGCTGCTGGATAATTCACTGCGCAGATCAACCGAAAAACTGACATTCGTTTTCGAAGAGATGTCTATCGCCTGGGAAGTCCAGATGCCCACGCCCTGGCTGCCGCTGAATGAAGTTTTAAATTCATTGTTTTGTACTGAATAAGTACCAGATCCGGTAACAGATGTTGTCCAGGCAGTGGCTCCGGCATCGGAGGTGGCGCCATTGCTCAGGCCTGAAAAATCTTCGAGCCAGAAGGTGGTGACCGCAGATGACCCAGCCGTTACCGATACCGATTGCTGGGCGCTGCACCCGTTGGCCGGATTGGTTACAGTAACTGTATACGTGCCGGCTGCACAAACCGTAGGGTTTTGTGAAGTGGAACTAAAGCTATTAGGACCGGTCCATTTATAGGTAGCGCCGCTTACGTTGCTGGTGGCGCTGATGGTCACGCACGAACCGCAGGCAAGGGCGCCGCCGGTGGCGGTAATTACCGGCGCAGCTTTATTATCTGTTACCGTAACACTCGCTGACCCGGTGCCGCTGCTATTGGTGGCCACTACGGTATAGGTGCCGGCTGCTGTTATCGTTGGGTTTTGTGCAGTTGAAGTATATCCATTAGGACCGCTCCAGCTCCAGGTAGTAGTACCGGTGCCGGAGGCTGTAGCAGATAAACCCAGTGAAGGGCTGGCGCAGGTAAGCACCCCGCCATTGGCCGCTGCAGCAGTTACATTGATCGCTGAAACCGCGCAGGGGCCTTTTTCTTTAAATACGCGGTACTCCTCAATATAGTACTTGGAAGTTTGTGAGCCGCCATTGTTGTAGTTATAGATCTTTACCACCAGCTGAACATTGCTGCCCGTAAGGGTGCCGGAAGTAAAATCTATAGTGCCGAAATTACCCGTGCGGGAGTCTAACAACGTTTCGGCGCCCCCGTTGATCTTGTAATAGATCTTTACATATTCCGAACTGTTCATATCTCCTTCGGACGAGACCTTTACAGCTACCTGGAAGTCGGAATAACCTGCGGTAGAAAATACCCGTGAATACCAGATGCCTTCGCCACCCAGTTCCTGGGCATGCAGGCGGTTTGATTTTACGGCAAAATAACCAGTGGAACTTACATTGGTAGCATCGAGGTACCACCCGGTTGCCGATGCATCGGCAATGACGCCATTGGCTAAGGGAAACTTGCCCGAAATGATGGGGCATTCAGGCGTAGCCGACAGGTAATTACTAAGTAAAACAAAGAACATTAAAAGAGAAAACGGTTTAGGTATTCGTTTTTGCATATATAGGGAATTTGTTCGCTTATACGGTTGCGTGCAGGGCAAAGCATGCCCGCCCGCCAAAGCAGGATAGCTATAGCTGTCAGGTTATATTAATGGATGGCACCATGCGTGGCAGGCATGGAAAAAGGGGTATAGTATGGTTGTAGGAAAAGGCAGGCAATGGTAGGTTGTCCTGAACGCAGGTTATTGAAAGCGCTCAAATTAATAACAAAGTTTCCGTGGAAACACATTTATTTTCAACTTATCCTTTTAACAGTGCCAGTCAACTGATGATAAGTTATGATTAAATACAAGATGAGGGTTATGGAGAAATGATTATATATAAGATCAGTTCACTTTCTGCATATATTCAGTCAGGAATTTCTTGGGGGGCTGTCCGGTTATCTTTTTAAACACCCGGTTAAAAGTAACGGCATTGTTAAACCCGCTTTGATAAGCAACCGCCGCCAGGCTATCAAAAGGTTCGCCTACTATCTTCTTACAGGCTTCATTAATGCGCACTTCATTCAAAAAAGTAACATAGGTTTTTAACGTATGTTTTTTAAAGTACCGGCAAAAAGCCTGTGGGGTCAAATGCGCTACATCGGCAATTTGTTTAAGTGTAATGTTCTCGGTATAGTGCGCCATGGTATACTGGTAAATGTCATTCATCCGCAGTCCTTCCGATTCGGTGATGGCGCTTTCTGTTTGTGTGCTGGAGAGTGGTTTGTATGGTTTAATGCGGCTGAGGGTTTGTAACAATTGAATAAAGAAGGCCAGCCTGATGCCATTCCTGGCTTCTTTTACCAGGATCATTTTTTTGCTGATCTCCTGTTGATGCGAAGCTGGTACCTGTAAACCGGTGCTGGTGGCCTCCATAAACTTTTTAACGTTGTTCATTTCCGGCAGGTCAAGGATCTTCCCAAAGGGACCACGCAGGTCAACAAATAAGGTCAGGGCATGAATATCTTTCTGGCTGTTCTTTTCAAAATAATCGGGATCACTTTTGAACAGATGGGGCTGGTTGGCGCCCAGGATATAAACATCGCCCGATTGAAACCGCTGCATACAGGTGCCGGCAAGGAGGGTGCCTTCGCCTTTTATGATCCAGGTAAGCTGGGTTTCATTATGGCGGTGCAGGTGATTGTAAAAATGTGGTAACTTATCTTCCTGAACCATGATGGAATGCTCTTGGGAAACAGGTATGGTGAACTGAACAACTTTCATTTTCAGTAGTTTGGTTGGTTTTACCAATATTACCAATTTTTTCCCATAGTGCCATGCAGGAGGTTAATATTGGTAAAAAAGTGGTCAATGGTGAATGGTCAATGGGTTTCTCAATTTTGAGCTTCCTGACTAATTCGAAATTAAAAGAATCGCGAGTTATTCACCATTCACGATTCACCATTCAC
>JAJKIL010000194.1 GCA_021154515.1 Niastella sp.
AAGGACATGCACTGGGTGAGTTCTATGGATTTGTATTTGACGGATTGTATAAAGACCAGGCCGATCTTGACAATTCTCCCAAATCGGCCCTCTCTGGCGCCCGCTCAGATATCGGAACTATAAAGATGAAAGATGTGGTGCCGGATAAAGTGATCATTGAAAGCGACCGCACTTTTATCGGCAATCCCAATCCTGATTTCCTGTTTGGCTTCAGTAATCAGTTAAGCTATAAGAATTTCGATCTGTCAATAACAATAGCTGGTTCATATGGTGGTAAGATCCTGAATCCTTCCAAATGGGCTTATCTCACCAACCTCGACGGTGCGCGTGGATTACTGGCAGCCGTAAAAGACCGCTGGCGTTCACCTGATAACCCCGGTTCAGGCATCTATCCCAGAACAGAAGCAGGGACTACTTCCATTGGACGTATGGTGAATACTCAATGGGTGGAAGATGGTTCTTATCTCTCGGTAAAAAATATCACGCTGGGCTATACGCTTCCCTTGAAATCAAATGTAGCGCTGAAGAATTTTCGGGTGTTTGGCAGCATTCAACATGCGTTGATCTGGACGAAGTATACCGGTATCAATCCTGAGGTGAGCCTGGATGGATTGAACGGCACCAGTATCGGGATAGATGAGAACAGCTATCCGGTACCCAGAGTATTTGCCATTGGTTTATCAGCAAGCTTTAAATAATTTATCCTGGTCACTATAAAACAATGTTATGAACAAGATATTTATCATAGCGGTACTGGCGATGACCGTTATATCCTGTAAAAAAGATTTTATTGATCTGTCGCCCGAAGATGAGATCCCTGTGGCTGATTTCTATAAAACGGAAGCGCAATTCAGAATGGCGCTCACTGCAGCTTACCAACCACTGCGTGATCTGGAGGATAATGATTTCTACACCGGTGAAATGCGGTCAGACAATACCCATTACCAGTATTATGCCGTTAACCGCGGCACGGCGTATGTGATGCGCGAGAATATTGCCGACTTTGTTGACGATCCCACCAATAACTATAGCAATAATATATATTTCCATTGCTTCAAAGGCATTTCACGCTGCAACATCATCCTCGATCGCATAGATGCCGGTACGGTTTCTGATGCAGCAAAGGCTGATATTGTTGGACAGACAAAGTTCCTGCGAGCCTTCAATTTCTTTAAACTGGTTCGGTATTTTGGCGGTGTGCCCCTCTTTATTCATGAAGTAACAAATGCAGAACAGGCGTTTCTTCCCCGTGCATCTGTAACTGAAGTGTATGCGCAAATCGTAGACGACGCCAAAGACGCCATTGCCAAACTGGCCAATCCGGTATTTGTAAGTGGTAAACAAAGCGGTGTGGCTACCAGGGGAGCGGCCACCATGTTGCTGGCAGAAGTATATATGGAGCAAAAGAAGTATGCCGATGCAGAAGCACTGCTCAATACGCTGTCTGGAATGGGCTATGATCTGCTGGCCAATTATGCCGATGTGTTTTCAACCACCAACAAGAACAGCAAAGAATCGATCTTTGAAGTACAATATCTCGAAGGGTTGCTGGGCGGACAACAAAGCCAGTTTATTTATTACTTTTTACCCCGCACAGGCAATACAACACCAATCACCGGCCAAAAATATGACAACAGTACAATAGGTGGCTGGAACACCCCTACGCAGGATATGATAGATGCCTATGAAACAGACGACAAACGCAAAGATGCTTCCATTGCAGTTGCAGAAGGCACTTACAATGCCAGCAACATCTTCACCATCACAGCCAATAAAAGTATTATTAATTATACACCGGCTGCCGGCAAAACAGGCGTACCCTATATTAAAAAATACCTGAACCCGCATACCAACCCCGACAACACTAATGACGATTGGCCAATCTACCGCTATGCCGATGCCTTGCTGCTGCTGGCGGAAGCAAAGAACTTACAAGGCAAATCAGCCGAAGCCCTGTTGCCGCTGAACAAAGTGCGTACACGCGCTTTCGGGAACGCCACCCATAACATCACCACCACTGACCCCGCTGCATTGACCGACATCATTGCGCATGAAAGAAGGGTAGAGCTGGCTTTCGAAAATCATCGCTGGCACGACCTGGTTCGCACCGGCAAAGCCATTGATGTGATGAATGCGTTTGGCGTAAAGCAGAAACAGTTGTACAATTACCTGCCGGCTAACGCTTACCAGGTTGATAAGAACAGGTTGTTGTTTCCGATACCTCAGGCGGAGCGGGAATTGAACGTGGATTTGTCGCAGAATGATGGGTATACGTTTTGATCAGTTGACCAGTTAACCAGTTGACCAGTTGACAAATTGAAGGAAGGCAAGTTGATAGGGTTAACAAATGATTGACGATAGAGGCCAGCAATAGGAGAACGCTCTTCTATTGCCGGCCTCTGATTTTTTGCCTAATTCTTTCATGCGCTGCATTCTTCCTGGTTAACTGGTCAACTGGTTAACTGGTCAACTTTCTCTGCCCTCTGCCTTCTGCCCTGCATTTCCCTGGTTAACTCGTCAACTGGTTAACTGATCAACTTTCTCTGCCCCACTTCATTTTTGGAAAGCCGAAGTGAATTCCCTAGGTTTGTATCGTTATATATTGACGGGAATAACGAGCTAACTACTTATATATGGGTTATCTTAAAAAGATGCTATGTGTTATAGCATGTACTTTATCTGCTATTATTATGGTTGCGCAGGAACAAAAGCCGGAGCCAGATACCAGCCATAAAGTACATGTGTTACAGGAGATCGTGATCTCAGCATCCCGCTTACAGGAAAAGCAACTCACCGCCCCCGTGAGCATTTCGAAACTGAGCAACTCCCAAATACAACAAACCGCATCACCCGGCTTCTTTGATGCCATCGGCAGTATGAAGGGCGTACATATGATTGTACCGAGTATGGGTTTCAAGATCATCAATACGCGTGGTTTTTCAAATACTACCAATGTGCGCTTTGTACAAATGATCGATAATGTCGATAACCAGACGCCCCATATTGGCGCTCCCATTGCCAATGCATTATCACCCGGCGACCTCGACATCGACCATGTGGAAGTGATCCAGGGCGTAGCATCAGCATTATATGGGATGAACGCCACCAACGGACTGGCGAACTTTACAACGAAGGACCCATTCACCACACAAGGTTTTAGTATACAACAACAGGTGGCGGTGAACCATGTGAACGATCCCAATAATGTATCGGCCAGATTATATAATGAAACCAACTTTCGCTGGGCAAAAGCCATTGGTAAAAAATGGGCCTTTAAAATAAATGCAGGTTACAACCGCGGGTACGACTGGGTAGCCGATAACCGGAGCGATCTGTTCCCCAACGGCAATGCTACCACCAATTTATATGGCGCCGATAATCCGGCGTACGATGCCGTAAATGGCTATGGCAATGAATCATCCAACCGCAAAACGCTTACCCTGGCCGGAAAGAATTACGTAGTGGCGCGCACTGGTTATTACGAGCGCGAGGTGGCTGATTACAACCTGCAAAATGTAAAGGGAGATGTTTCTCTTTATTTCAGGCCTACAGAAAATGCACAGCTCTCTTATACCTACCGTACTGCTTTTCTGAACAATACCTATCAACGGTCGAACCGCTTTCGCCTGCAGGATTATTTATTGCAACAGCACATTGTTCAGTTTAAGAATGCCCTGTTTCAGGCACGTGCTTATATTACTTCAGAAAATACCGGCCACTCTTATAACCTGCGCTCGATGGCAGAAACCATGGACCTGAGTTTTAAAGACAATAACAAATGGTTTGCAGATTATACCAATGCGTTTAATACTGCTTATGCAGCAAAAGCAGATGTGTCTGCGGCCCTTCATGCAGCGCGTGATGCGGCAGATAACGGCCGGTTACAACCAGGCACAGCTGCTTTTAAAGACAAACTGAAACAATTACAGGAAATAAATAACTGGGATATTGGCGCTGCATTAAAAGTAAAAGCCCACCTGGTGCATACAGAAGGTTCATTTGACCTGGGGAAATTCCTGCATACAGGTTTTAACCTGCAGGTTGGCGCTGATTTCAGAGATTATATCATTGTGCCTGATGGGAATTATTTTATCAATCCAACCGACTCCGGACATAATTTAAATTATACCAGCTACGGCTTTTTTGTGCAGGCATCAAAAAGATTGCTGCACGATAAATTACAGATAAGTGCCGTATTGCGTGGAACCGGTTATGAGTATTTCAACCTGAAATGGAATCCCCGCCTTACTGCTGTATACGAGTTAACACGCAACGATTTTGTGCGGTTCTCCTATCAGAACGGCTATCGCTTCCCCAGTATTTTCGAAGGCTTCTCTAACATCAACAGCGGAGGGGTAAAAAGGGTAGGTGGGTTGAAGGTGATGTCGACTGGCGTATTTGAAAACACCTGGTTAAAAAGTTCCATCGACGCATTTACCGCTGCGGTTAATAAAGATGTAAATACTGCGGGCCTATCCCAGGCCGCTGCCATTGAAAAGAACAAGGGAATTTTACAGCATAACACCTATACCTATTTGCAACCGGAACAAATGCATTCCTTTGAAGTGGGGTACAGATCAATTCTGTTCAATAACCGGTTTTCTGTGGATATAGATCTTTACTACAATTTCTATTCGAACTTTATTGCCCAGATAGAAGGCAGTGTGCCCAATACTACCGATAGCACGCAGATGCCTGCCTACCTGTATGATAAAAACAAACAGGCCCGCTACCGCCTGTGGACCAACTCAAAAACCATTGTTCATAATTATGGTACCGAGATCGATCTGCTGTACCTGGTCGATAATCATTACTCTCTGTTCGGAAATGCGAGTTATCAGACCCTGAAAAGAACAAGCGCCAACGATGGACTGGAAGACGGGTTCAATACTCCGAAATGGATGGTAAATGGCGGCATAAGAGGCGTGAATGTATACAAGAACCTGGGCTTTTCTTTATCGGCCAGGTATCAAAGCAGTTTTTATTACCAGTCGTTCCTCGTGAATGGAAATGTGCCGGCTGTTTTCAATGCCGATGCCATGGTGCAATACTCGTTTAACAAACCGTCGCTTACGGTAAAACTGGGCGCTGCCAATTTCCTGAACCATTATTACTACTCCATCCTGGGCGGGCCACAGATAGGTGGTTTTTATTATACTACTCTTACTTATTCTTTAAAATAATGCTGACGATCCCGGTACATCTTTTGCCTACCTTTAGTAAAAAAATATGGTTTTCCCCATTGGAGATGACAACCGCGACAGGAAAACTTTTCCTTATGTCAACTACCTACTTATAGCGCTTAATATTTTTGTCTTTATATACTGGCAGCAATGGGGACATAACTCCGAGGTTACTTTGGGTTATTCTACAGTGCCGGCCGAGATCTTAACCGGTCGGGATATTGTCACCCAATCATTGACAGAAAAGGACCCGCTTACCGGTAATATTATTGAAATGCCGGGGTTAGGGCCTACCAACATTCCCGTTTTTCTCACCTTATTTACTTCCATGTTTATGCATGGCGGACTGGCGCACCTGTTGGGCAATATGTTATACTTATGGATCTTTGGTGATAATGTAGAAGATGCTCTGGGGCATATAAAATACCTGTTCTTTTATTTGTTATGCGGTATGCTGGCCGGTTTGAGCCATGTATTCAGTACATTGATTTTGGGGCCAAGCCTGCTGATCCCCAGTCTGGGCGCCTCGGGCGCTATCTCCGGCGTGTTAGGGGCTTACTTACGATTATTCCCCGGCAAAAGTGTTCATCTTCTTACCTTCTTTATTATCGTTTCGGTGCCTGCATTTGTTGCCGTAGGCATTTGGTTTGTCTTCCAGGTCGTGAATGGCTTAGGCGCCCTTGGCGGTGAGGAAGCTGGTGGCGGCGTTGCTTATGCAGCGCATATAGGGGGATTTATATTTGGGTTGTTGCTGGTAGGTTGGTTTGGGAAAGAGTTTCTTGCCCGAAGGAGAGTAGCGAGGGCTACCAGAAAGAGGTTTATTTAGTTCTAATTTTAAGTTATTGAGTTCGTTAGTTATTGAGTTTGTTAGTTCTTTAGTTTTTTAGTTTGAGGTTTGATGTATAAAGTTTTGCATTCGTGGTTCGTAGGTGCAGGTTCATAAGTTATTAAGTTATTGGGTTCTTATATGAAACGAGCCCGGGCGGTTTAAAACTTCCTGGGCTTGTTTTTTTTATTCCTTGTTAACCTGTCAACTTTTCAACCCGTTAACTTTTTATTTCTTACTTCGTTCCCTTTATCAACTTGCCTTCTCTCACTGGTCAACTGGTCAACTGGTCAACTGGTTAACTGGTCAACTCAAAACCTACTTCTCAAACACCACCGCGTCCGGCTTCGCCCCCAGCTTCTCCAAAGTAGCATTAATATCACTAATCATCTTATCGGGCCCACACACATAAAAATGCTTACTGAAATCAGTTACGTGTGAACGCAGATACGCCTCATTGATCTGGCCATTTTCATAGCCTCTCTTCTGTTCCCGGCTCAGGATATTGATTAGATTTTTTCCCAGTATGCTGTTCAATTCTTCTTCATAAATAACATCAGCTGCTGTTTTGTTTGAAAAGAATAAGGTGTTTTCGGCAATTTGATTATCGCAATGCAATTGCCTGAGGATGGCAATAAATGGCGTGATGCCGGCGCCACCAGCAATAAAATAACCAGGTCCTTTATATTCAATAGCGCCCCACACATCGTGCAGGATCAGTTCATCGCCGGGCTCCAGTTCGTGGATCTGATTGGTAACGCCTTTGTGATCGGCATATCGTTTTATGGTGAACTCAAGCGTTGGTTCGTTGTTCAGGGAGGTAAATGTAAACGGTCTTCGCTCTTCTTTCCAACCCTCTTTATTTATAGCTACTTCAGTTGCCTGTCCGGGTTTAAAAACATACCCTTCAGGTTTCTCGATGCGAAAACTTTTTACATCGTGCGTTACCTGTTTAATGGTTTTTATTTTAACAATATGCGATTCCATAATGGCTTGCTTTAAAATATTATAAGCAATCTACAGATTTAACCGCATATTGCCCAAATCATTCCCCAGTGCGAAGTTTATATTTTTCAATTGGTTAGGTAAAGTGTAAAGCTGAATTCAGGCGGTGGTATTTCATTTGCAATAGCTATTGCATATTGTTAATTAAAACAGCATTATGAAGAGAATTATTATTTCAGCAGCTCTGTTATTGCTGATCAAAGTTGCGAGTGCGCAACACGTTGAGTATGGTCTTAAAGGCGGCGTTAACTTTGCGAATATTAAAGATGATGCTGCCGATAGTAAAGCAGATTCTAAAACCGGGTTTCATCTCGGCGGTCTTGCCCATATCCATCTCACCCGCTCATTTGCCGTTCAGCCGGAAATAGTATACAGTACCCAGGGTGCTGAATATAACGGCGGCAAATTAAGATTGAATTATATTAACGTTCCTGTATTGGCGCAGTACATGTTTGCCGATGGCTTTAGAATACAAACCGGACCCCAGTTAGGCATTTTAACTACCTCTAATTTCAAGAGTGGTCATTCAGAAACGGATGTCGACAACTTCAGTAATGCCGACTTTTCCTGGGCTTTTGGCGCCAGCTATCTTAGTCATAGCGGTTTAGGTGTTGATGCCCGTTATAACCTGGGACTTACTGATGTTACAAAGAGCAATACGAATGATTTCAAGAACCGGGTATGGCAAGTGGGACTGTTTTACCAGTTCCATCACTAGGACATATCGTGAATGGTGAATGGTCAATGGTGAATAGCTCGCTCATTTTAAACTTCCCTATTATTGGGGAATTCCAAATTTCGGACGCCATTGACCATTGACCATTCACCATTCACGATTAGAAGCCGTAGCGGATACCTATTTGTATTTGCCAGGGGTTACCACCTTTTGTAATAACACCTGTATTGGTTTGAACCTTGTAGTCATAGTTTTGGGAAACATTGTCAAAGCCCTGGGTTTGATAGATGCTTTGTTTACCCAGGTTTCTGGAAGCGCCCCAATTTTTGTTGAGCAGGTTTTCTACGTTGAAGATGTCGCCGGATAATTCAACGTATTGTTTTTTCCATAGGTTGAATTTCTTGGCAACGCGTACATCCCATACGCCGTTAAACCGGTTGATACCGCCATTGCGTTCGGCAACCTGGCCCATACTTTTTCTAATGTATTTTTTATAGCTTTCGCTTGCATCAGGATTATCCAGGATGGCAGAAATACCTGTGCGGTATTTTTCTGCTACTTTGGGGTCGTTGATATCGTAGATATAAGCCAGATCGTTGGTGGCAACGAAATCGCCATTCATGTTTCCACTTGCTAATGAATAGCGGGTGCCGCCGATACCCGAATAGCGAACGCCAACGCTCACGCCATAGAAGGTGGGTAATGTTCCATAGAATACCACTTTATGCCGGAACTGACCATCGGAATAAGTCAGTTTGCTCAGATCACGTGGATCATCTTTTACCATCAGGGCCAGGGTGGCGCTGTTGGCCACATCGCCATTATAGCTGGTGTTGTCTTTAGTATCGTTCCAGGTATAGCTGAAGGAAATTTCTCCGTCTTTAAAATAGCGCCAGGTACCATCTACTACCACCGCAAACTGGTTTACTTTGCCTTCACTGTTCAACTCCAGTACACGGCCCACGTTCATGCTTTTGCGGCCCTGCATCCAGTCGGTAACCCCGGCAGGGCTGATGCTCGCAGCGGGCACATACACACCGCGGTTGCCTTCATTGCTCAAACGGAAGAAAGGTTGATCCACCATGTTCCGGTCAACATACATATAGTTGTTGCGGGCGATGGTGGCGTAGAACGTTACTCCCATTTTAAAATTATTGGTGATAAAGCGGCTGTACGACATATTGGCTTTATACACGACAGGAATGCGCGCATCTTTCCCATTCATGTTGATAGTGGCCAGGCGCGGAACACCCTGATCGAACAATTCCTTGCCGGGTGCTGATGCAGGATTGCTGCGGTAGCCTGGGAAGTTGGGTTTGGGAATGTTCTTCTGAATATCTACAGACAATACTTTGGTTCCATCAAACACCATGTTGTTGATCATGGCGTAGTTATTAATATCTGAACCAAAGATACCGTCGCCCAAACGCAGGTAGTCGCGGTGTTTTTCATTAATGTCCCAATTGAACTGAATACGAGGTTGTAACTGGAGCGTATTCAGCGAACGGTTGGTGACAAGACCCAGTTCGTCATACGCCAGCTGGTAGAAATTGGGTTTATTAAAGTAATTGGTATAATCGGCGCGGATCCCGGCGGTCACATCAAGACCGGCCATCAGCTGCGTTTTCAACTGGGCGTATAAACCAGCATTCAGGAGGTTCTGTTTAACGCTTGGGTCATCGCTCAGGGCCACTTCACGGGCATACCGGTAGGGATTGAGGTTATCGAAATTGTTCAGTCCGTTGAAGTAGAAACGACCATTCATTTCACTGCCGTACAAAGAGTTCATGTGGGTGTACTGGATGTCGGCGCCAAATGTATAGTTGAATTTGTTAGTGTTGTAGTACATGTTGTTCACCAATTGAAACACGTTGTTGAAAAAGTGTTCGGGTGAATAACGCTGGCCACCAAACTGGATGGTAGTACTTCCCTCGGGACTGGCGATGCGTTCTACAATACCTCTTGGAATATTTTGCCGGGGTAACTGGCTGCCCGGCGAGCTTTCTTCAAAAGTATACAGGTGCTGGAACTTCAACTCATTGGTAATTTTGGAGTTTACCACAGTACGCAGGGTGGCCAGCAAGCTGTTGTTCCAGGCATGCGCATCGGCATACACTTCATAAATGTTGTTGGTAGAATTATCATCCCGGGCCAGTGGCGCCCGGTCGTTTACATAGTTGTCTCTTATGGTAAGCAGGTTTTTTGCATTCAGCTGCCAGTCAATACGCAGAAAGGCGGCATCGGTATGGCGTTGCTTGTCAAAAGAACCAACCTGGGGCGAACTGGCTACGCCGTATTTATCCCTGGCAATTTGAAGATAGCGATTCAGTGTGTCGGGATTGGTTTGCAGGCGTTTTGCATCCGCTGATGATTGAATATCGAGTAATTGTAAAGGCCGGGCGTCATCCTGACGGTCCCAGGCAATAAAGAACTGAGCTTTGTTCTTAATAATGGGGCCGCCTATTGAAAAACCATATTGGTTGGTATGAAAATCATTTACCCGGCGTGCGCCCTTCATATCATATTTACTCGATAACCAGTCGGCGCGGGAAAACAAAAAGGCGCTGCCCGACAAGGTATTGGTTCCTGCCTTGGTAACCGTGCTGATGGTGCCACCACCACTACGACCATATGTAACGTCGTATTGGTTGGTCACTACCTTGAATTCGCGGATAGCTTCCATAGACAATGCATAGGGGCCGCCGATGCGGCTATTGGTGCCACTGCTTGAGGTGGGATTTTTCGCGGAGGTACCATCGATAGTGATATTAGTAGAAGAACCCAACTGACCGGCCAGGTTGCTGCCGCTGCTGAGTGGCGACAGGTCGATCAATGAAGTAAAGTTGCGGCCGTTAACCGGTAACCGGGAAATGTCACGGGCGGATACAGAAGTAGCGGCGCCAAAGTTTTCTGATTTTTTCCGCTGGCCGGTAGCTGTTACGGTAACTTCATTCATGCTGGCTGCAGAAACCTGCATGGTGATGTTTACCCGCAACAGGTCGCCCTGGTTCAATGAATAGTCGGTACGTTTTTGTTCACCATACCCAACATAGGTAGCCTTGATGGTATAAGGGCCGCCCAATGGCAATTCCTTAAAAATGTACTGGCCTTTTTCATTGGTCAGTGTTGCCGTAGTAAAGCCGGTTGATTCATTGGTTAACACAATGCTGGCTCCATCAACCGGTTTTTTGTTCTCATCGGTAATTACGCCGATGATGGAAGCCTGGGTAGTTTGTGCAGCTAGTCGGTGACCTGCAAGACCTGCCAATAGCAAGGCCAGCAGCAGAATGATCGGTTTCTTCATCTGATGGGTTACTTTTAAATATATAAGAATTATAAATTACCAGGTCGGGTACATGCAGAAGGCAGGAATGCCTTATTGGGCATTGACGGTCAAAGCAATCGATTGGTACTACGGGTTAGGAGAAAAATTATACAGTAACAGTAACCGTATTTCTCACGCGGCGAAAATAGCAAGTGGTTGTATGATTGAACGCAGTGATAAATTTGATAACATTATCTTCATTTTTAGTTTACATAGCGCCGGAGATTAATTACCACACTAAAGGCTGCGGTTCATTCTTCCAGAATATTACCCTGAACTCTTCATAGTGATTGCCATTACCAATGGTGTGATTATCGCGCTGTCCTTCATTGAGCTTCAATTTATGGATCATCCCTGAGCAGGAAGCAACCCATAAAGTTTTTTCATCTTCAGAGAGCGTCATGCTGGTAATGGTAGAACCTACAAAATAATGCCAGCACTTTTTCCCTTCTTTATCGAATGCCTGTACATGACCGGCCGCATCGCCAAAGATGTAATGCTCCGATGTAGCTACTGCTGCATATACGCGGCAGTTTTTATCGATAATGGTATTCCTGGCAACGCCGGTATTTATATTGGGAAATCCGGCAGTGGGCACACTGATGGTAGCGCCAGTGTATAAATGGCAGGAGTTCAATAGTACCTGTTGTCCGTCTTTGGAGAACAACGCATAATGGGGATAAGATGATTGCGGGTCGATGGTGGCTATATGGTTGCCGGCGCGGTTTAAGATCCGGTGAGCGGATGTTTGGTCACCTACAGCAATGAAGTTATTATCATACGATAAAGCAGCGTGCTCCATATCTATGTAAGAGCTCCAGTCCTTATCTTCCCGATCAGGAATGGGATGGATCATAGCGTGCCCGCTGGTGGTGAGCAGGTAAATGCCTTCGGAAGAAATGAGCAGCACGGATAATCCGTCGTTAAAAGGAATGAGTTGTGAGATGGGCAATGGGACAACAGGCGGCAATTTGAATTCAGCTATTTTTTTCCCTGCCCAGTTCTTATGGGTTGTTACAGAATTGGTTTTTGCAATTGCGTAAATATTGTTCTGGTGCGAACGGCCAATTGCCTGGATGGAATCAGATAGCTTTTCAATGATCCTGTTCGTAAGTACATAGGCGCTTCTTTTTTCATAAGCAGAACCTATAACAAACGCTATCGTATTTTCATTTATATAACACAGGTTTTCTATGTTTTGTCCCTGTTCCTGGATGATATTTATAAATGGGGCATGGGCGGGTGGGTAAGAGGCTCTGAAGGTATCAATAGTGCCTTCCCTGTTGGCTTTCTTTAAAAGGGATAATACTTCCAGAGCCAGTTCGTTTCGGTTATCTGCAGGTGCAGAACCTTTCCAGTTATGCAAACCATTTTCCTCAACAAATGCCAGTTGTGCATTTATCTCCTTTGCATATGAATGCCCCTGTATATTCCATTGAGTTTGCAATAAATGAATATTGTCCGCCGAATTCATGCAGCCGATTCCTTTTTTATTTTCCCAAAATGTGACTTAGAATATAAGACGATCGTGGTTGATTAAAGTTGCAAACGGTAAAGCTATAACAAGATTTTAAGATCCATAATAATAACTTAATAAGTGTGTTGTTTTGGTCGATAAGTGTGTAATTTTCGCCAATAAGCGTGCAACGTGAATGGCACTGATTGAACACTTTTTTGTATTTTTCCATTGATCTTTCATGATAACTCAAATCAACTTTTCATGGCTTACGATATAAAACTGGCAGACAGAATACGGGAATACCTGGTGCAGTTCCCTAAATTAAAGATTGAAGAAAAGCAGATGTTCAGTGGACTTACGTTTATGGTGAATGGCAAAATGTGTGTGTGTGTAAGTGGCGAAAACCTGATGTGCCGGTTTGATCCTGTTTTGCAGGATGAGGTGGCCGAGAAAAATGGTTTTCAACCCATGATCATGAAAGGAAGGGAATACAAAGGGTTTTGCTATATCCACCCCGAAGGGTTTAAGTCAAAGAAGGATTTTGAATACTGGGTGGGGTTGTGTGTTGCTTTTAATGAAAAGGCGAAGTCGTCGAAGAAGAAGAAGTAACTTCCATCCCATATTTATTAACCCCATCCCTTTTTTGCCGTTTTCATCACATTTACCGCCATCATGTTGAAGTATGGGTTAATCTTGTTGAAAATTAACCGGCATGAAAATCAGGTGGCGGGAACATGAAATAATCTTTATTGCCCTGTTGGTTGCCATTCAGGTGATCGTTTATCTGAAACAATTGTATGATGTCTCCCAGGGAATCAGCGTGACCAATTATGCAAAGGAGCTCGGGGAAGCAGTTGCACAATTTGTAAACTGGAAACAGGTGTTTATATCGCAGGTAATGGAGGTGTTATTGTTGTTTGCCGCCTACCTGTCGATAAACCTCGTGATACTGCCATTGATAAAGAAGATCTCGTTTGGCGATATAGAACGAATTTTTTCAAAGAACATACTTTGGGCTGTCGCAGCCATTATTGGAACCAGTTTTCTGCTGGCAAAAGGATTTAATATCATTTCATTTTTTTCCAGGCAACACCTGTTTACCTATTGGGGGCGCCGGTACCTGGCTTGGGTAGAGCATAATAACGGGTGGTTGAACATATTCCAGGGGTTTGGTTTAGCCACTGGTATGGTGCTCCAGGTTACCGTGTTGGCAGGGTTGCGTGAATTCATCTGCTGGATGATAGCAAGGCCGGGTGGTCGAAGGGAATTCAGAATACTGATTACAAATAATATCACCTCCCTGTGCTTTATTTTCCTGCTGGTGCTGATCGTACTCAATCCCCCGCACGAGGATTTCCTGCTGTATTTTGGCTGCATTACACCTGTGTTCCTCGTATATTTATTTACCACTTTCTGGATCTTTCCGTTCAAAGGAGATGCTTCTTTTCTGCATGTACCAGTACTTAAAAGAGTATTTTTCATTACTTTTCTATGCTCTATACTTTCCAAGTTTTACTTTAAACATGAAAATGCAATGCTTTTCTACTCCATGTATTGGGCTTTCCTTTTATTTGCTGTGGTGCCACTCAGTTGGCTTTTATATCAGCAGCGGAAAAACCAGATACTGCAATTGCGGGGAATGGAAACTGCGCTGGCCAGGTCAGATGCGAATCTTCAAATGCTGCGTTCACAAATAAATCCTCATTTCCTGTTCAATGCATTGAATACCTTATATGCCACCGCCCTGCAACATGATTCGGAGCGAACCGCCGAAGGCATTCAACAGTTGGGCGATATGATGCGTTTTATGCTGGATGATAATACGAAGGAGTTCATTCCGATGGAGAAAGAAATGGAATACCTTAAAAATTATATCAGTCTGCAAAGGCTTCGGGTATTGTCTTCACCCGATATTGTGATAGAAGAAAACCTGGATGAGGTGCGCTGTCACCACCTGGTAGCTCCTATGATCTTTATTCCTTTTGTGGAAAATGCTTTCAAACATGGTATCAGCGGGAAGGAAAGATCATGGATATTTATAAAAATGGAATGCAGTGATAAAGATATATTGTTTGAAGTAAGGAACAGCATTCACCGCCGGGTTGATATGGAAGCAGGTAGAACAGGAATTGGATTACAGAATGTAAAAGGCCGGCTGAACCTGTTGTACCCACATCAACATGAACTATTGATCCAGGAAAAGGACGGAGGGTTCATTGTTCGCTTACATATAACAATAACAAACAAAAGCCATGTTGCAAGCGATCGTAATTGATGATGAGCCAAAAGCCCTGGAGGTAATAAGGGAATTGACGCGTAAAGTAACCTTCATTGAGGTTACAGGTTACTTCACCGACTCTTTTGAAGCGTTGGGATGTATGCAACAAAACCCGGTGCAACTGGTCTTTCTCGATATTAATATGCCCGAAATTTCCGGTATCCAGTTTGTGAAAACCATGCCCGATCCGCCGATGATCGTTTTTACCACTGCCTATAGTGAATATGCCGTGGAAGGGTTTGAATTGAAAGCGATCGATTACCTGTTGAAGCCATTTTCATTAGCGCGTTTCCTGATGGCCTGCAATAAAGCCTATGAGCAATATCAATTAAGACAAAAGAACCAGGCCTCGCTCCCGGCAGTATTCATTAAAAGCGGTTATGAACAGGTGCGGGTGGATCTGGAAGCAGTGCTGTATGCAGAAAGTAGTGGTAATTATGTTCAGTTTGTAACGCAGCACCAAAAGATAGTATCGCGCCTTACGATGGGCGAGGCGGAAGCACTGTTGCCGGCCAGTCATTTTATTCGAATACACCGCTCTTATATTGTTTCATTGAAACACATCACCAGAATTGACAGGAAGACAGCCTGGATCGGTAACGCTGAACTGCCAATTGGGCCGGCTTACCTGGCTGATATTGACAAGAAAATAAAATAACATGAAAAAAATGATTCTTTTTTTGTTGACCCTCGGGTCAATAAGAGATACTATTGCGCAGGCAATACAGCTCGATGAACTGGTTAACGCTTATGCGGAAGTGAACCGGTTTAACGGGGCTGTACTTGTAGCGCGTGGCAACAGCATTATATATGAAAATGGATTTGGGGTAAAAGATGCTGCGCAGCAAACGAACAATGATACTAATACCCTATTCAGGATCTATTCGGTTACTAAAACATTTACGGCTACGGTTATTTTTAAGCTGATAGAGGAAAAAAAGTTGTCGCTCGATGACCGCTTAAGTAAATTTTATCCATCCTTTCCCAAAGGCGACAGCATTACCATCCAACACCTGCTTAACCATACATCCGGTATTTATAATTATACGAAGGGCAATGATATGAAGGACCAATCGGAAGCCACCTTTATCCATTTTCTTTCGACTAAGCCATTAGAGTTTTCACCAGGCAAAGGCTGGGACTATAGTAACTCCGGCTATTGGTTGTTGGGATATATTATTCAAAAAGTGACTGGTATTACTTATGAAGAAGCAGTTAATCGCTATATCTTCCTGCCCTGTAAAATGAACCATAGCGGTTTTGATTTCAAAACACTAAAGCATATAAATAAAGCGACGGGTTATGAGATATTTACAGCGGATACAAAAAAGGAAGCGCAGGATATTGATCCACCGGGACCTTACGCGGCAGGAGCGATCTATTCTACGATAGGTGATCTTTATCGCTATTATAAAGCTCAACAGGCGTTTCAATTGATCAGCCGGCAGTCGTTATACAAAGCCTGGACACCAGGCACCATCAATAAACATTACGGTTTTGGCTGGCAGATAGACAATATCGAGGGTAAAAAGGCTATTTCTCATAGTGGGGGCGGGCCGGGATTCCAAAGTAATTTTTTCTTTATTCCGCAAGACAGTATCTGCGTGGTGCTGCTAAACAATACGGAGAATGTCAACCTGGATATATTAACCCATGCTATTTGCAACCTGCTTTATGGAAAGCCATATAAGATACCAATTGATGTACCAGTAGATAGTCTCACCCTAAAAAGATATGTGGGCCATTATGTTTTTGCGCCAACTTTTTCGATAGATATTACTGTAGAAGGAGGAAAACTGGTAGCCCAGCCTGTCGGGCAGCCAAAGACCATGATGCTGGCGGAAAAGGAAAATTATTTCTATGCACTGGAAAAGGATGCTTCCCTGGAGTTTCTTGTAAACGAAACCGGCATATGTAACGAAGCGGTGCTGCATCAGGGTGGCAATGAACATCATGGAAAGCGGCAGTGATCGGCCGCTTTCCATGTGTAATTAGTTTTTAATAACCATTAGGTGCTATGAATTTTAATTGGTTTGGTGGATTTTTAAATCTTGTCCAGATCTTATATCCTAACCAGGCGGCTATCGCAGCGCCTACTGCAAGAACGCCTTTGTCGCCCAGTAAGCCTACCAATGCATTAAATGCTCTTGTTTTTCTGTTGCCCGAGTCTTCCAGGGTTCCATTGGCAATACCTATGGCCTGGTAATAGGCAAAAATAGTAATCCCTATTGTTAACAGCAGACCCAGGATATAACTTCTTATCGCTTTGAATGGCGTCAGGGTTTCACTGGTCCTTTTATAATAACGTTCCTTTTCCAGGTAGTTGAAGAAGACCTCATAATCAGCTTCATTATTAAAGGAAAATTCGCAGCTGCTGGTAATGCCGGCAATGCCTTTGTACTTTATTGCTACGGTTTTGTCGTTGTCTTCTTTTTGAACCGATTTAATGGAGT
>JAJKIL010000195.1 GCA_021154515.1 Niastella sp.
ACACTCGCAGGCGTGAACAGCTATTCGCTCCGCATTCGCGAAGGCGGTTCATATGGCGACATTTACGGCATCAAATTCCAACGTGCAGCCGATGGTTCTATCATTGTAGACGATAAAGGAAAACCACAGGCCGACAAATTCGGTTTCGTTGGCAATCCCAACCCCAATTTCCTCGCCGGCTGGAACAACTCAGTTGAATATAAGAACTTTGTTATATCGGCGCTTATCGATGGCCGCTTTGGAGGTAAGGTGATGAGCATTACCCAGGCGGTTCTGGATGAGTACGGTGTATCGAAAGCAACGGCGGATGCCCGTAACAACGGCGGCGTTCACATGCCCGCTACCATGCTGAATGGCAGCAAATGGAGTGGCGCCATACCTGCTGAAATCTTCTATACAACCGTAGGTGGCCGTGCAGGGATCTCTGAATATTACATGTACGATGCCACCAACATCAGATTGCGTGAACTATCAGTGGGTTACAAATTGCCCTCAAAGTCAACAATTATAAAGGATATGCGCCTTTCACTGGTAGCACGCAATCTTTTCTTTATTAAAAAAGAAGCGCCCTACGATCCTGAGTTGAGCATGAGCACTGGTAACGGGTTACAGGGCATCGATGTGTTCTCACTGCCTTCTACCCGCAGCATGGGTTTAAGCTTTAGATGTTCCTTTTAATCAAAACACCAATTACAATGAACAAGCATTCTAAATATATTCTTTCTATAGCAGCTGCTGCCAGTCTTGCGGTGAGCGGTTGTACTAAAAACTTCGAGGACTACAATAAGAATCCTTATGGCGCCAGCAACGACGACCTGTTGCCCGATTACGGGTTGGTAGTAGGCCAGTTGAAGGAAGCGCAACACTCCATTTACGTGTATCAGCCGGCCTGGGTTACCCAGTTGCAGCAAAACCTGATGGGTGATGTGTTCGGTGGTTATATGATGTCGCCTACCCCATTCCGTGGTAACAGCAACAACCTGAACTACGACCTGGTTGATGGCTGGAACCTGTATGCGCTGAACCCGGCTTACAGCAGCGCCGAAGCCAGTGTAATGGCTCCGTTGGCGAATGTAGAACAGATCACCAAAGCAGCAGCACCCGATCTGTACGCCATGGCCAAGATCCTGAAGGTGGAAGCCATGCACCGCGTAAGCGATATTTTCGGTCCCATCATGTACTCGAAATATAAAATGCGGGCGGAAGACGGCGGTTATGATTATGACTCCCAACAGGAGGCTTATACTAATTTCTTTAATGACCTGAACGAAGCCATTACCATATTGACCCCGCTTCGCACCCAGAAGTCTACGCCCACTTTCACCAATGCCGACCTGGTTTACAAAGGTGATTATTCAAAATGGTTGCAGTTTGCCAACTCCCTGCGTTTGCGCCTGGCCCTGCGCATTGTGAAAGCCGATGCCGCCAAAGCAAAAACGGAAGGGGAAGCGGCGCTGGCCAATGCCGGTGGTTTGTTAAGCAAAGCCGACGATAATTTCAATGTGAATATCGGCGCTACCGTTCACCCGTTGAACACCATCAGCGGCGCCTGGGGCGATATTCGGATGAGCGCACCCATGGAATCGATCCTGAATGGTTACAAGGACCCACGCCTGCCCAAATATTTTTTGCCGGCCAGCGACAATGCCGTAAAAGGCCAGTATAAAGGTATCCGCAATGGTATCGACATTGACGCCAAAACCCGTTACCAGGATTATTCCGCTCTGGTTGATCTGCCCAGTAAACTGCAATTGATGACCGCTGCCGAAGCCTTTTTCCTGAAAGCGGAGGCCGCCGCACGCGGATGGGCAAACGCCGGCACCGCCAAAGACAATTATGAATCAGGCATAACCACTTCATTTGCTCAATATGGTTTAAGTGCCAACACATACATCAACGATGCGGTGAGCACACCAGCAGAATATATAGATCCCAAATCCATTACACCTGGCCAGAACGATATCAAAACCGGCAGCCAATGGTTGAGCACCATTACCATTAAATGGGATGATGCCGATGGGTTTGAGAAAAAACTGGAAAGGATCATTACCCAGAAATGGATCTGCATGTTCCCCGATGGTCAGGAAGCGTGGAGCGAGTTCCGCAGAACGGGTTATCCCAAACTGTTCCCGGTAGTGATCAATAACAGCGCTGGTAAAATTTCCACTACGGTGTTTGTTCGCCGTATCAACATTCCACCCGATGAGTATTTGACCAATCCCAAAGGTGTTGAAAGAGCCATCAAAACACTGAAGGGACCAGACAATGGTGGAACGAGATTATGGTGGGATGTGCAGTAGAGTTGACCAGTTAACAAGTTGACGAGTTGACCAGGAAGAAAAAAGGAAGTTGATAGGATTGATAGAGTTGACGAAGTTAACAAGGAAAACCGCGACACGGCGGTAGTCAGCAATAGATGAGTGATAAAAAAATTATGAGGTTGCCCCCGGCCCCCTCCGGTGGAGGGGGCCGGGGGGAGGCCAAAGTTTTTAGAGATAGCAACACCCGGCGGTTGAGAACATTGCAACCTATCGATCGTCAAGGGTAAAGGACAGAAAGATCTTAAGGGGAGTTCTTTTATGTCCATCTGCAGATTTCTATTGAACCTCCTGTCCACAACAACGGGAAGAAGCTTCTGTGAAAGCCGGGTGCAAAAGAATAAAAGGGTTTGAAGAAGGTCTCTCTTATTCGATGCTGATGTCTATCTCCGGCTTCCCCGAAGCAAAGAGTTAAAGGAGTAAAAGAGTTTGAAGAAGGTCTCTTTTACTCCTTTCTCTTTTTTATGACCTAAATAACCCCAACACTTATTCAAAATAATTAATATAGAAAAATCTTTCTTGCAGATTTTGCAGTTTTCTGCTTCAAACACTACCGCGCAGGTTAATTTTGTCTTAACTTTCGGGTAAGAACGTGCAACATTATCCTACGCATACAGACAATGAGTTACTGAGAATGCTTTCTCAAAACGATGAATTTGCCTTTGCCGAGATCTACAACCGGTATTGGAAGTTATTGTATTCTTCAGCCCACAATATACTACAGGTAAAGGAAGCCGCACAGGATGCCGTGCAGGAAGTTTTTATTTCATTATGGAAACGCCGCGCCGACATTCAGATAGATGCCTTACAACCGTATTTGCACCAGGCGGTCCGCTTCCAGGTTTTCAAAGCCATCCGGGCAGAAAAAACCGACCAGCAATTCTTTAACCGGCTGGCGATGATAACCCGTGATATTCTTTTTGAAGATCCCATGCTGTTTAAGGAACTGGAAACATTATACCAGCAATTGATACACGCCTTACCGGCCGATGAACAGGAGATCTTCCGCCTGCACCGCGACAGCGGCCTCACCTATAAACAGATCGCCGAACAAAAAAACATTTCAGTAAAAACGGTGGAGAAGAAAATGAGCCGGTCGTTGAAGGAATTGCGATTTGGGTTGGATGATGCGTTGATGGTGATAACTACAATTTATTTGTTGAAATAGCGGGGCAAAGGGCAGAAGGCAAAGGGCAAAAAGAAAACAGCCTTAAGCTATAAACATCCTTCCATAAAGAATTAAGAACATAGAACCAGGAACTTAATAACCAAGAACTAAATAACTTAAAAACTTTACTTCCGTACATTCGCTTCATGAATAAAGAGGAGATCATTTCCAAAACTATCGATCACGTAAAACAAACCCTTGTCAACGCCGAAGGCGGGCACGACTGGTGGCATATTCACCGCGTATGGAAAACAGCCCGGCATATTGCCGCTGCTGAAAAAGCCGATGAACTGGTGGTAGCCCTGGGCGCCCTGCTGCATGATATTGCCGATTCAAAATTTCATAATGGCGATGAAACCATTGGCCCGCGCATGGCCAGGGAATGGTTGCAGTCGTTGCAGGTAGAGGAACCGGTTATTGAACATGTAGAAAACATTATTACGCATATTTCTTTCAAAGGCGGTAATCACCACCAACCCTTTAGATCAAAGGAGCTGGATATTGTGCAGGATGCCGACCGGCTCGACGCCATAGGCGCCATTGGTATTGCCCGGGCGTTTAGTTATGGCGGTTTTAAAAACCGGCTGCTCTACGATCCGGCTGTACCCACCAACCTGAACATGAGCAAGGAAGAATATAAGAACAACAACGCGCCTACCATCAATCATTTTTATGAAAAGCTGTTATTGCTGAAGGATAGAATGAATACAGCCACCGGAAAGGAATTAGCCTTGCAGCGTCATGCCTTTATGGAAAGCTATCTGAAACAGTTTTATGGGGAATGGGATGGGGAGCGCTAGCCCTTTGCATCTGCCATTGCCAGGTTGCTTTGCGCATTTACTGATCTGAATTCGGCCTGATTGGAATTTTTTTCAATAATAAAATTCCCAAGAACCAGCACATCCAATCCCGTAGTGAAAAAACACCGGAGTGCATCATACGGTGATTCTACGATCGGTTCTCCCATTATATTAAAACTTGTGTTGAGCAGAACCGGAACTCCGCTCAGTTTTTCAAACTCTTTCAGCAGGGTATGAAACCTGCTGTTCGTTTCCTGATGAATGGTTTGCAAACGAGCCGTTCCGTCTACATGCGTAATGGCCGGAACAAGATCGCGTTTGCCAGGCAATACATTGCATACCTTCAGCATAAAAGGATCAGCCACATGCTGCTCAAAGTATTTTGGAACATCTTCTATCGGGCATGAGGGCGCAAAGGGGCGAAAAGCTTCCCGGTGTTTCACTTCTGCATTCACTTTATCTTTCATGTGTTTGAGCGTTGGATCGGCCAGGATACTGCGGTTGCCGAGCGACCGTGGTCCTATTTCCATACCTCCCTGGAACCACCCTACTATTTTTCCCTCATGTAAAATTTCAGCCGTCTTTTCTTCTATATTGCTATAATAAGTTGCGGACAATTTGCAGGAACTGATAATCATTTCAATCTCCTTGTTACTGTAACTGCCGCCCACAAAAGGATCTTTATGAACAAAACCGCGCTTGCTTTTTAAGATACAATTGTACAGGTAAAATGCAGCGCCAATCGCCGTTCCATTATCCCCTGCTGCCGGCATCAGGTAGATATCTTTAAACCCGCTTTCCCGAACAATTCGTCCATTGGCCACACTGTTGAGTGCAACGCCGCCGGAAATCACCAGGTAATCCTCTCCCGTAGTTGTATGAAGGCTGCGGGCAATTTTGAGCATACATTCTTCCAGATGAAGCTGAAAGGCAGCGGCAACATCCAGGTGATGCTGTTCGAATTTAGCTCGTTTGTCTTTACTGCGGGGCGTCCCGAAAACTTCAACGAATTTGGAACTGTACCGCACTGGAGAATAGGTTTGGTACTGGAAATAACTCAGGTCTACGCCTATAGAAAGATCATCGTTGATCCAAAACATCCGGGAGACTTTATCATAATAATTTTGCGGGTTACCCAATGGCGCAAGCCCCATCGTTTTTCCCTCATCGTAATTAGGAATGAAACCGCAGAATTGGGTGGCTGCTTCATATACTGCTCCCAGCGACATAGGAAAATAGTCCTGTCTGAAACAGGTATAACCGGTACCTTTTGCCTTGCCCATAAAGGTCGTGGCCCATTCACCTGAACCGTCTACAGACAGCAACGCAGCGCTTTCGTAAGGTGAAATTAAAAAAGTACCTACTACGTGAGAGAGGTGATGAGGCACATAATGAACCGGCGGTTTATGACCTTCCCCGAAAAATGGGCGGTACCAATTGGAAAAACGCCTGCGTTTCCAAAACAAATTCATCATCATTTCCTCCCAAATGAATTTACGGCTTCGCCGCAGGTGCCTTAGGCCATACAACATCTTTTTTCCCAGGCTCAGGGTTGGGTCTACAGAGATAGCAATATAATCGATGTTGGCAGGTGTTAACCCAGCCACTTGCAGACATTTATCAATGGCATGAATGGGAAACTCCGTGGCGTGCTTTTTCCTGGTGAGTCGTTCTTCCTCAATTGCAACAACAAGATGACCATCTGACACAATACATGCAGTGGAGTCATGATAATAAAAGTTGAGTCCAAGAATGTTCATAAACCTTATTTTTTGAAGATGCAAGATTCCTTTGCTATTATCTTTCCAGTATTAGCAATAAATACTGGCGTAATAACATTAATACAGTTACTAAAGAAGGGAACAGATAACAATAAGAGGTTTGGTAATGTTAAGGCAACAGGAAGGATATTAAATTAAGAAGGTAAATGTAAAATATAATATATACATTGAAAAATTTCCTGATAAAGGTCAGGTTAAACAGCCGCTGTTATGGTCATTTCTGTAAAAGAATAAGCAATTGGTTATAAACATTATCAGGGCGGTCGGCTCGCTTGTTAACTATGCTGCCATTTTTGTCAATGATGGCATAATGCGGTATGCTATTGACCCCAAACAACGCCTCAGCCTCTTTTGTCATGGTTTCATTTAATAAATAATGTTCGCCTTCCACGTTCATTTGCTCACGGGCTTTTAACCAGGCCTTTTCTTTATCCTTATAAGCAAAATAAAGAAATACGATATCCTTCCCTTTAAGTTTGTTTTTTAATTCGGCCGCATTGGGCATTTCAGACAGGATAACTACCTTGCCTGATCGATGTTGCTAATATACAGGGATTTTATGTAACCAGGTAACTGGTCCGGCAGCCTGCGGGGCATGCCAGGTCAAAAGAAAATCAAAAAAGATTTGTTTTATTGAACAGTGTTCAATAAATTTGCACTATCATTTTAATTAACGATGGGTATAGCAGAAAGAAAACAGGAGGAAAAACAGGAAATGCACAAACGGATACTGACTGGTGCCCGTAAAATATTTCTTGAAAAAGGCTATGAACAAACAAGCATGCGCAATATTGCGAATGAAATTAATTATAGCCCCGGCTCAATCTATTTTTATTTTAAGGATAAAAGTGAAATTTTCCATGAGCTGCATAAGGAAGGTTTCCACTTGCTGGTCAATCAGTTAAAAGTATTGAATAAAGTAGCAGACCCTTTTGAGCGGTTAAAAGCCATGGGACGCATTTTCATTCAATTTGCGAAGGATAATAAAGATTACTACAATCTGATGTTTATAGTTGATGAACCCCAAAAAGTACCTGAAACCGGTGGCTTTAAAATAGCGCAGGAAGCTATAAACCAACTATCGGCTGTCATTAAAGAATGCCAGCAGAAAGGAAGGTTCAAGGGTATGGATCCGGAGTACTTTACTTTTATGATCCTTTCCGCCATGCATGGTATTTGCGCCCTGTTCTGCACAGATCGTACAACAAGTTTTGTGGGCAAGACCAATGACGAACTGATGCACCACGGTTACGAGTGTTTCGTTGCTTTACTCGAAAAGAGTTAAGCTTTTTTTTGCCCTATTATTGAACAGTGTTTAAATTAATTACAGTGATTAAACAAGCACCTAAAAACAGATTATTCCGGCATTTCCTTCCTGTCGCATTTGCCGTTATTGCCGTTCATCCATTGAAAGCCCAAAGCAAGCTGGATGAATATATAAGGGAAGGACTTACATCCAACCAGAGCATTAAACAGCAGACTTTTTTGCTCGAAAAAAACGTGTATGCCCTGAAGCAGGCAAAAAGTATGTTCCTGCCAGACGTTTCTTTTTTAACTACTTATACGAAGGCTGAAGGGGGACGCACAATAGATTTCCCAACAGGTGATCTGCTGAACGGAGCGTACGCTACGTTAAATCAACTGACCGGAAACAATTCATTTCCTCAACTTCAGAACCAGCACATCCTGATAAATCCCGATAATTTTTATGATGCAAAATTTCGTACAAGCCTACCCATTCTAAATGCGGAACTTATTTATAACAAAAGAATTAAACAGCAACAGGTTGATCTGCAAAGATCAGAAGTACTGCTTTACAAACGTGAACTGGTAAAAGAGATCAAAACGGCCTACTACAAATATTTAAAAGCGACCAACGCTATTATGATCTATGAATCATCGCTTAAATTGGTTGAAGAAGGCCAACGGATCAATACCGCCCTTTATAACAATAATAAAGTAAACCGTACAGCTGTAATTCGAAGTAATAACGAGGTTTCAAAAATAAACGCCTCCCTTATTACAGCCAACAAAACAGCAGAATCCGCCCGCTATTATTTCAATTTTTTGCTGAACCGCCCCCTGACAGATAGCATACGTTTAGATACTATGACAGCATTACCCAGGCAGGAGGATCTGCTCAACGCTTCTGTAAACAACAGGGAAGAGTTG
>JAJKIL010000196.1 GCA_021154515.1 Niastella sp.
AAGGGTGGGGCATCCGTCAGCCGATGGATGCCCCACCCTTTTTATTTCCCCTACTTTTGTAATTCGTTAACATCTGTCACTTCACACCCCGCGTATATAGGGGTGTTAAAAACAATACAATGATACATCTGTTAAAACAACACGGTATGAAGGTCTTTCTGACAGGGGTGCTGGTAACAATAGTCACCTTGTTTTCCTGCGCACAAAAACAAAACGCAAAAAAGAATATTAGTAAGGATATGACAACAAATACGAATACGGTGAACACGGCCACCGATACCGCCACCTTTGGCACCGGTTGCTTTTGGTGTACGGAGGCTATCTTTCAGCAATTGGATGGGGTAATTAAATCAACTTCAGGGTACAGCGGCGGTCACGTTGCCAACCCTACCTATAAAGAGGTATGTACCGGCAATACCGGCCATGCAGAAGTAATACAGGTGGTGTACGATCCTAAAAAGATCACGTACGATGAGCTGCTGGAGGTTTTCTGGAAAACCCACGACCCTACCACGCTCAACAGACAAGGCGCTGATGTAGGTACGCAATACCGTAGTGTGATATTTTATCACAACAACGAACAAAAAGAAAAAGCCGTTAAATACAAAGCTGAGCTGGATAAAAGCGGCGCTTTCAATGATCCTATTGTAACGGAGATCTCTCCTTACACTCAGTTTTACGCCGCCGAAAATTACCACCAGGATTACTATGAACAGAATGGGAATGAACCTTATTGTAACATTGTTATCAGACCGAAGGTGGAGAAGTTTCAGAAGGTGTTTAAGAGTAAGTTGAAGCATTAGTTGATCAGTTGACCAGTTAACCAGTTAACCAGTTAACCAGTATGTTGATAATGGTAATATAGTTAACAAGTTAAAATGTTGACGAGTTAATACATAAAAAAGGCGAGTCTCCTATTAATCGGGGGCTCGGCTTTTTAACTGATCAACTGGTCAACTGGTCAACTGGTCAACTATTTCCCAATATAAGTCCTTCTCAACTCAAGTAAATTAAGGCCATCTGGTTTAAAACCATGTACGTAAGGATGAACTAAACGAACCACTTCATCATAAAACAACGGTACTACCGGCGCATCATCCATCACCATTTGATCCATTTGCTGGTAAAGTTTATAACGCAGGCTATCGTTTTCGGTTACCATTGCCACATCATACAGGGAATCAAACTTCGGATTGTTATAACGGGTATAGTTGGGCGGAGCCGGATTACCACCATAAAATACGCTCAGGTAATTTTCTGCTTCCGGAAAATCGGCGATCCAGCTGCCACGAAAGAACAAAGCTTCCGATTTGGCCGTTTGTTCCAGCAACAAACTCTTGGGTATTACTTCTATCTGAACTTTTATTCCAACCTCTTCCAACTGCCGCGCAATAAAACCCGCCATATCACTGTAAATAGGAATGGTCAACAGCTTTATCACGGGCAGGCCTTCCCCATCGGGAAAACCGGCCGATCTCAATAACTCCCGGGCTTTAACCGGGTTGTATGAATAGCCTTTCACCGCACTGCTGTCAAAGGAAGGTAAACCGGCCGGAATAAACCCGCTTTCTGCCGGTATCCCTTTGGAATTATACAGGTACATGATCATCTTGCGCCGGTCGAACCCATAATTAATGGCCTGCCGCACCGCTTTTAACCGCAGGGGCGAGTTGGTCACCAGCGGATTGGCGGTATCCATCAAAAAACCCAGGTAATCCGTGTTTAAATAAGAATGTTTGGAGAGAATGATCTTACCCTGCCAATCTTTACGCAGTTGTCCTTTTTTGGTAAGGATCTCATCCTTGAATGAAGGATCAATATCATTGATAAAATCCAGTTCTCCCTGTTGAAATAACAGGAATTCCGTGGCCTTGCTATCGAAAAACGTGATCTTGACGCCATCGAGGTATGGCAGGCGGGCGCCGGTACTGTCATGTTCAAAGTAATTTTCATTCTTCTGCAATATCATGGCCTGCCCTTCTTCCCAGGCCTTGAATTTGAACGGACCGGTACCACAGGGATGGCTGCGAAAATCAGCCCCGTATTTGGTGACCACTTCCTTTGGCACAACGGAGCAATATTGCATACTTAATAAGCCCAGAATGGGCGTGAAAGGACTTTTTAAAGTAAGCTGAAAGGTAGAATCGTCCAGCGCCTTAAAACTGTTCTTATCTTCGACACGATCGTTGAAGATCCAGGCGCCGCTGCTGGCCGTAGCCGGGTCAATAATGCGGCTAAAGCTGTAGGCCACATCAAAAGCCGTCAACAGGCGGCCTTTACCCTTGGGAAAAGCATCGTTATCATGAAAGAAAACGCCGGGGCGTAAATGAAACGTATACACTTTGCGGTCAGCCGATACATCCCAGCGATAGGCCAGTGAAGGAACGATCTGCAGGGCATCGTTGGTTTCAACCAGGGTATTGTACAACTGATGAACCACCCAGATGATGGCCTGGCTTTTGGCAAAAGCCGGGTCAAGGGTGCCAATACCCGTAGTTTCATTGTAATGAAACACGTGTTTATTACCGCTTGTACGGCTACCGCATGAAATAAATAAAATCACACCTGAAAAGACAGTAAAAAATATAACTTTAGCTTTCATATACTATCATCAACTATGAAAATAGGTACTTTTTCATTCCTCATTCTTAATTTATCATTTCTAATTATAGCGTCTTCCTGCGACGCAAAACGGCTGAGTAATAAAAAGCAGTTTACCCGGCAGGATACCCTGCGCGGCACCATTACCCCCGAAAGGGCCTGGTGGAACGTGTTACGGTACGATATCCAGGTTACGCCCGACTACCTGGGCAAAACCATCCAGGGAAAGAACCTGATCACTATACAGGTTTTAAAGCCCGAAACCAAATTACAGCTCGACCTGCAGGAACCAATGATCATAGACAGTATTTTTTTAATTGCACAAACCGGCAATGCCAGCAAAACAAACCTCACATTTCAGAAAGATGGCAATGCCTGGTTTGTGACCATGCCTGCTTTAACCGCCCATGCCACCCCTGTACTGGAGGTGAATTACCATGGCAAACCCCGGGAAGCTGTTCGCCCACCATGGGATGGCGGCTGGATCTGGACCAAAGACAAACAGGGCCGCCCCTGGATGAGCGTGGCCTGTCAGGGACTGGGCGCCAGTGTTTGGTATCCCTGTAAAGATCACCAGAGCGATGAACCCGATAAAGGCGCCAGCTTAAGCATCACGGTGCCCGATACGCTGGTAGCAGTGGCCAATGGCCGCCTGCAGTCAAAAACGCCTAATAACAACGGTACCACCACCTATACCTGGGCGGTTAAGAACCCCATCAACAATTACAACATTGTTCCCTACATTGGTAAATATGTAACCTGGCACGAGAACTATGCCGGTGAAAAGGGTAACCTCGATTGCGACTACTGGGTGTTGGATTACGACCTTGAAAAAGCGAAAAAGCAATTTACCCAGGCAGATAAAATGCTCAAATGCTTTGAATACTGGTTTGGTCCCTACCCTTTTTATGAAGATGGCTATAAACTGGTAGAAGCGCCGCACCTGGGTATGGAACACCAGAGCGCGGTAGCCTATGGCAACAAGTTTGAGAATGGTTACCTGGGCCGGGATCTTTCAGGCACCGGCTGGGGTACCAAATGGGATTTCATTATTGTACATGAAAGCGGCCACGAATGGTTTGCCAACAGCATTACCTCCAACGATATTGCCGACATGTGGGTGCATGAAGGGTTTACCAATTATTCCGAAACCCTGTTCACTACCTGCGAATATGGGGTGGAGGCCGGTAATGAATATGTCATCGGCACCCGCGCGGGCATCAAGAACGACATTCCCATTATTGGTCAATATGGCGTAAACCAGGAAGGCAGCGGCGATATGTATCCCAAATCAGGCAACATGCTGCACACCATCAGGCAGATCATCAACAACGACTCTGCTTTCCGCAACATCTTACGCGGCCTCAATAAAACCTATTACCATAAAACAGTTACCTCAAAGGAGGTGGAAGCCTACATCAGCCGCCAGGCGAATATTGACTTTTCAAAGGTGTTTGATCAATATCTTCGCACCACCCAGATCCCCGTGCTGGAATATGCCATCAAGGGCAAGGACCTTAAATTCAGGTTCACCACTTGCGTCAGGGGAGTTGGTATGCCGGTAAAAGTAACATTCGGCAATGATGAAAGATGGATCCGCGCCAATGAAGAATGGACCATTATTTCAGGCACCAATGCCGGCAACTTTACTGTTGACAAGAATTTTTACATCAACACAAAGAAAGTTAACTGGTAACACTAAAACAGAGAACCAAGAACTGAAAAATGAGCATACGGCGGCAAAGTATTATTTCTTCCATATTGGTGTATATAGGAATGGCGTTGGGATTGCTGAATACATACCTGTATGCAAAATGGTTTACCGAAGCAGAATATGGGCTAATAGGGTCTTTTCTGGCCTTTGGCACCCTTATGCTCTCCTTTTCAAACCTTGGGATCACCTACTACGTTTTAAAATTCTATCCGTATTACAAGGATAATCTGCCGCCCGAAAAAAACGACATGATCACCCTGGCATTGCTGACCAGCCTCGCAGGGTTTCTCTTTGTTGTGATCGGTGGGGTTGTATTCAAGGACTTTGTGATAAGGAAATACTCCACGCACTCACCCGAGTTGGTTCATTATTATTACTGGCTTTTCCCTTTTGGCTTTGGCCTCTCTATATATTCTATTTTAGAAGCATTTGCCTGGCAGTTGCGAAAATCGGTGTTCACCACTTTCGTTAAGGAAATATTGTTGCGGGCATTTGCTACTATTTTGATCGTGCTGTTATTCCTTCGATTCATTAAAGACTTTGACCTGTTCATTAAAATATATGCCTTCACGTATATTGGCATTGCAGCATGCCTGGTAGGGTATTTGATCGCTACCCGCCAGTTGCATTTTACTTTTACCATAAGCCGCGTAACAAAAAAATTCTCCAGGAAAATAATCAGTGTATGCCTGTTTGTTTGGGGTGGCTTTCTGGTAGTGAATATCTCAAACGTATTTGACACGCTTGTGATTGGCGCCGTAGTAACAAATGGTATGAAGTTCGTGGGTATTTATACACTGGCGCAAAACATGTCGAGCCTGGTGTTTGCCCCGCAACGGGCAATTAGTGCAGCCGCAATAGCGCCTTTGTCGCAGGCCTGGAAGGACAAGGACCTGGATCGCATCAATCGCATTTACCAACGCAGCAGTTTGAACCAACTGATCTTTGGACTGGCCATTTTTCTTTTAATATGGCTCAACTTTACCGATGGGGTACTCACCTTTCATTTAAAACAAGGTTATCTCGATGCCCGCATTATTTTCTTATTCATTGGTCTCACCAAAGTGATTGATATGGGTACTGGATTAAATGCCCAGATCATTGGCACCAGCAATTACTGGAAAGTAGAGTTGCTCAGTGGGGTGGTCTTACTATTGATTACGCTCCCTTTGAATTATTTATTGACCTTACATTTGCAAGAGTTAGGACCCGCTGTTGCCAATCTTTTTGCAATCATCGTATACAATGGCATCCGGTATTTTTTTCTGTTAAAGAAATTCAAATTACAGCCATTTACCCGGCAAACAGTATATTCTCTTTTATTAGCCGCAGCCTGTTACCTCATCTGCTTTTTGCTCTTTAATGCCTACCAGGGATTTGGCTGGCTCGTTCTGCGCAGTGCGGTATTCTGTTTATTATATGCAACAGGGGTGTTGTATCTTAAATTAACCCCCGATGTATTACCTGTTTGGAATACAATTAAAACCCGGTTGAAGCTAAAATAATTCAGCGCTATCTGCTAAAAACTTTCAGCACTATCTGCTAAAAATGTTCAGCACATTGTGAATGCTTTAACATTTCCGCCTTCATTAATTGTCAAACGAACGTTGATAAGTGTCCTTTTAGCACTTATTTCAAAAACCAATGTAATCGTTTGCGTAAATCGACCTCTCGTTTTTACAGATAAACCCCTAGTGCCTATTTATGCTTTAGTCTATTTTCATTTATAACAGCACACCACTTGATGCTTTCACCTCTTTTGCATCGTTACTTTGATTCAGCATTACAGAATGCATGGAGTTCTTGGTCAAGGTATCTGATGAAAGCAGCCAGTCCTTAAGAAAACAGTTGATTCGTAGCACTTAGTTCCGTTTTTAGTTCGTATCCCTTTGAACTCTTTTCGATTTTCTCATATCATTAAAAAATCCAGTTATGAAAAGCTTGTCAATTTTTCAACAACCGGCACCAGTATTCACCCAAACAAGTACCTCAACATCCGTAACCCCCGTACCCCTGCACAAATTGGTCGATCAGCTCATGCACAGCTTCATTCCGCTGGCCGTAACCCAACACAGTTTTATCATCAACAGCGTAGATGAAAGTTTTCAATTAAATGCCGATGAGCAGGTACTCGCTTTTATCGTAGGCAACCTCCTGAACAATGCGATCGTTAGTTCGCACGACGCCTGTGTTCGTATTGAAGCGGTTAAAAAATCCCAGGGCGTGCAGATCATCGTGCGGAACAGCGGAGCAAATTTTTACAGCACCGTAGCACATGGTTTTTCCCAGGTTGTAGCAGCCGCCCGCAGTATGGGTGGAAATATCAATATCTACAATCAAAAACACGAAGGAACAGTTATTACGCTCTCTATGGTGGCGTAGAAATGAAGAATTAGGAAGGGAAGACAAATAATGAATGTAGAATATTGAATGTAGAATTTTCAATGTTGAAGTGAAATACAAATGGCAAGGTTAAACATATACGAGCATCCAATATCCTGT
>JAJKIL010000197.1 GCA_021154515.1 Niastella sp.
ACCAGGCTTACCAGGCTCATGATTATCATTAACCCGGCATTGAATAATAATTTGGAAAGAATAAAATCGCGCGCGCCCGCGATCGTATAAAAATATAGCATCCGGCCATGGCTTTCCTGCAGAAAACTTTTCGCTACCGCATTCACACAAATAAATAACTGTATCATCCAGAACAACCCGTTCCATACTTTTTCTTCGGGCTGGTTCATGGCCAGGTATAAAACAAAGATGGTGGAGGCTACATACAACAGGATACCGTAAAAAGTGTATTGCTGTCTTATTTCCAGCAACAGGTCTTTCTTAATTAGCGCAATTATGTGATTCAACGATTTGATAAATGTTTTAAGTTAAGCGATGCAATATTAACATTCATTTGCAAATTGCTTATGGTACTTCATAATAACACTTTCTGCACCGTGGTTCGTACAGATCCTTTTCACCCAGCAATACCTGTGTTTTATCAGCCTTTTTACGAAAGGAATAATTGGCAATATTGCCACATTTAACACATATGGCGTGCAGCTTGGTTATATAATCGGCTTTGGCTAGCAGAAAGGGCATTTGCCCAAACGGTTTTCCGGTATAATCCATGTCCAAACCCGCCACAATGACGCGTCTTCCTTTTAATGCCAGCTGATCGCACACGTCAGGTAACTGATCGTCGAAGAATTGCGCTTCGTCAATACCAATTACGTCAGCTTCATTATGCAATAATAAAATGGTTTGTGAGTTATCAATAGGCGTACTTAGAATGGCATTTTCGTCGTGCGATACAATGTTGTGAACATCATACCGTACATCAATCTTAGGCTTAAAGATTTCTACCCGCAGGTTGGCGATCTTTGCCCGTTTTAGTCTCCGGATCAATTCTTCGGTTTTTCCGGAAAACATAGACCCGCAAATTACTTCAATACTGCCCCGGCGCTCACCCGATATATTTGGTTCTATAAACATCTTAACGGAAATAGGTACAATAATTGTTAACTTTATCATTTAGCTCTAACCATCAATCAATTAACTCTAACCATAAAAAAGTACCCGCTTATTATGGAACGTTTAGCACAACTTATTGGCAAATTAAATGAACAATTTGCACAAAACGCCGATCCGTTTCAACTATTAGTAACTGCCCAATTAATTGAAACAGAATTGGTACAGATGTCAACGTCCACACACCGGGTTGTTAACTCATCCAAAGTGGCGGTGGTAATGCCGGCGGCTAATGGTCATAGCTACCAGGCCCGGCCTGTAGTGGTGGAAAACCCCACACCAAAGGTGGTAAATACCCCCGCGGCGGCTGCAGAACCACCGGTTGAAGTACAGGCGCCTGTTGTAGAAGCTCCGGCTGTAGTGGAAACTCCGATTGTAGTGGAAACTCCGGTTGTTGTCGAAGAAGCTTTACCTGTGGTAGTTACCCCGGCAGTGGTGAACGGAAAAGGCACTAATGGAAATGTGGAAAAAAATAATAACCACAACGGTACTAATGGTAATAATGGTCATCACCATGACGCCCAGGCTGAATATGGGTGGAAAATTGATCCCCTGCGCGAAGTACCCACTTTAGCGCATCAACAGGTTGTTAAAGAACTGAATGAAGTGATGGCAACTAAAAGCTCTTCCCTTAATGAAAAGTTAAAAGAAGAGGTGAAAGAAGTTGCGCATGTGTTGAACGATGCGCCGGTACGCGATCTGCGCCGGGCTATCGGTATCAATGATCGTTTTGTATTTATCAGTGAACTTTTCCGCAACGACGAAGTGATGTATGAACGCAGCATAAAAACCATTAATGGTTTTCGCATATTGCCTGAAGCCCAGTACTGGATTGAACGGGAATTAAAAGTAAAACTGGGCTGGGACGAAAACAAGGAAAGCACCCGCCACTTTTATCAGCTGGTTAAAAGACGGTTCTCCTGAATGTATTGCATTATCTTTTCTGTTGCTCCTTTTTTATTATAAACGTAATTACGGGCTGCCTGACAGCTTACCTGGTAACTATCGGTATCTGTCAGCAGGTCGTTGCACGTTTTCTCCAATTCCAGCGCCGTATTGATCACTAAGGCGCCGCCCGCCTGTACCAGTTCAACTGCCTCAATGTATTTTTCGTACACAGGTCCATGCACCACCGGTTTGCCGTATACGGCAGCCTCCAGCACATTGTGTACGCCATCATCGCCAAAGCCACCCCCTATATACGTAATAGTTGCATATTTATACAGCTTCGAAAGCATGCCAATATTGTCGATGATCAATGTATTGGGCTCCTGCTTTTCTGAAGGCAACTGTTTATTTCTGGCCACTGGCCTGGGCGAAGGAGAGAGGTGTGCCGCCAGTTTTGAGAACCGGATGCTGTGTTTGAATAACTTTTCAATTTCCTTCAGGTGCTCTTCATGTATTTCATGCGGCGCAATAATGAACTTTATATCGGAATGCGTATTGGCATAATGGTCCAATTCCTCTTCATCCTCTGTCCAGGTGCTGCCTGCAACAATCACTTTGCTGTTACCACAAAACTGTTCAACCAGGTCAATGGGTTTGAACTGTTCGGCAATCTGAACAACGCGGTCGAAGCGGGTGTCGCCACTTACGCTTACATTATTGGTAAAGCCAATAGTGCGCAGTAATTCTTTTGAGGTATCGGTTTGAACAAACAGGTGATTAAAACTTTCCAGCATATACCAGTGCAGGCGGCCATACCATTTAAAGAAGGGCTGGTCGGGTCTGAAAATGCCTGATACCAACAACAGGGGAACCTGTTTCTTTTTTAATTCAGTTAAATAATAGAACCAGTATTCGTATTTGATCCAGATTACCAGGTTGGGTTGCACCAGGCTGATGAATTTGCGGGCATTGGCTTTTGAATCCATTGGCAGGTACATCACGAAATCGGCGCCGGAATTGTTTTTCCGCACTTCGTAGCCGCTGGGAGAGAAGAAGGTGAGTAAAGTTTTGGCGGTGGGATATTGTTGTTTTATGGCTTCCAGTACCGGCCGTCCCTGCTCAAATTCGCCCAGGGATGAGCAATGCATCCAAACAAGCGGACCTCCATTCTCTGGCTCGCCCGCCCTGATTGTCTTTAATTCAGTCCAGATATCCTTTCTTCCATTACGCCATTTCCGCGCCTTGGGGTTCCACAGGGCGGTAATTCGGATTCCAACAGTGTATAAAAACAAAAAGATATTGTAAATAAACAGGTGCACGGTAATAATTTGATTTCAGAAAACAACAAATGTCGTTTTTATCACCAGAATTGTCAAATAGCGAAAAACTAATACCTCCCGGCACTGATTATATACCACAATAAATTTACATATGGTTGTAGATTCGGGAGTTTCCTGATACCACTATTGGGTATATGCTTGCTTACACCGTTTTTTTGCAGTACGTTTGTGCCCGTTTTAATTAAAAAAAGGATAAGGAATGCAGCCCATACAAATGGTTGATTTAAAGCAGCAATACGCGAAAATAAAGGCAGAAGTAGATGCAGCAATTCAGGAAGTAATAAATACCACCGCTTTCATTCACGGAAAAGCGGTTCAGGATTTTGCTGCCGGGTTAAGTAAATACCTGGGAGTTAAACATGTTATTCCCTGTGCCAATGGAACCGATGCCCTTCAAATCGCATTAATGGCTTTGGATCTGAAACCAGGCGATGAGGTGATCACCCCTTCATTTACTTTTATTGCTACTACCGAAGTAGTGGCGTTGTTACAGTTAAAACCTGTATTTGTAGAAGTAGATCCGAAAACCTTTTGTATTGATCCCATAGCCATTGAAAAGGCAATAACGCCCAAAACAAAGGCTATTATCCCCGTTCACTTATACGGACAGGCAGCCAATATGGAAGCCATTATGGAAATAGCCAACCGTCATAAGATCCCGGTCATTGAGGACAATGCACAGGCAATCGGGGGCGATATTACCCTGAGCAATGGCGCCGTTAAAAAAACGGGTACCTTGGGTACCATTGGTACCACTTCTTTCTTTCCTTCTAAAAATCTGGGTTGCTATGGTGATGGTGGCGCTATCTTTACCAACGATGATGCATTGGCTGAAGCATTGAAAATGATTGCCAACCATGGCCAGTCAAAAAGATATTATCACGATCGTGTTGGCTGTAACAGCCGGCTCGACAGCATACAGGCAGCTGTGTTGAATGTAAAGCTGCCACGTTTGGATGAATATATTGCCGCACGTCGCACTGCCGCTGATTTTTACGATAAGGCTTTTGCCGGAAATGCAAAGATCACGGTTCCATACAGGGCGTCCTATAGCAATCACGTCTTCCATCAATATACTTTATTGCTCGAAGGCGTTGACCGCGATGCTCTGAACCAGTTCCTGGCTGGTCATGGTATTCCCTCAATGATCTATTATCCGGTACCTGCACATCGTCAGAAAATGTTTGAGGCCTTTGGTGGCGCCCAATATGAGTTGGCAACAACCGATTGGCTCACCGAACGTGTAATTTCCTTACCTATGCATACCGAACTGAGTACTGAACAGCTCCAGTTTATTACCAGTAAAGTATTGGAGTTTATTAATAAACAGTAACTAATTAGCGTTAAGGCACAATTAAATTAACTTTAAAATGAAAATCGCAGTTGTAGGCACGGGCTACGTAGGTCTGGTAACCGGAACCTGTTTTGCAGAAACCGGTAACGATGTTACCTGCGTGGATATCGATAAAAAAAAGGTAGAAAAACTTTCTTCCGGTACGATCACCATTTATGAACCAGGTCTGGAAAAGTTATTCCTTCGTAACGTTAAAGAAGAACGCTTACGCTTTACCACCAGTTTATCGGAAGGTATCAGAGATGCGGAGATCGTTTTCCTGGCATTGCCAACACCTCCCGGTGAAGATGGAAGCGCCGATCTGAAATACATTCTGGGTGTTGCCAGAGATCTGGGCGAACTGATGACCGATTATAAAGTGATCGTTGATAAAAGTACCGTGCCTGTTGGTACTGCTGAAAAAGTATATGCAGCCATTGCTAAAACATATGTAGGCGACTTTGATGTGGTGTCGAACCCCGAGTTCCTGCGCGAAGGGCTAGCAGTAGAGGACTTTATGAAATCCGACCGGGTTGTAATAGGCGCTGCTTCTGAAAGGGCCCGCAAAGTAATGGGCGAATTGTATGCACCGTTTGTGCGTTCAGGTAACCCTATCATTTATATGGATGTTCGCTCAGCCGAGCTGACTAAATATGCCGCCAACTCCTTCCTGGCTACCAAGATCTCTTTTATGAACGAAGTAGCCCAGTTGTGCGAGCGCCTGGGCGCCGATGTTGATATGGTGCGCCGGGGTATTGGCAGTGACGACCGTATTGGAAAACGCTTCCTGTTCCCGGGCATCGGGTATGGCGGCAGCTGTTTTCCCAAAGACGTACAGGCGCTGGTGAAATCATCCAAAGAAGTAGAGTACGATTTCCAGATCCTGAATGCTGTAATGGATGTGAATGAAAGACAAAAACTGCACCTGCTTCCCAAGATCAAAAGATATTTCAAGAATAACCTGAAAGGAAAACGTTTTGCCCTGTGGGGTCTGGCGTTTAAACCTAATACTGATGATATTCGCGAAGCACCGGCTTTATATATCATCGATGAACTGGTAAAAGAAGGCGCTTCTATTTGTGCGTATGACCCCGAGGCCATGAACAATGTGCGGGCTTTGTTGGGCGATAAAATTCAATACGCCGACAATCAATACGATTGTCTGGAGGGCGCCGATGCGTTGATCATCGCCACCGAGTGGAATGAATTCCGCACGCCTAACTTCCTGAAGATCGTAACGGCACTTAGAAACAAAGTGATCTTCGACGGACGCAACCTGTTTGAAACAGATGCTATTAAAGAATTAGGATTTTACTACGAAAGCGTGGGCCGGTTAGTAGCTGATCCAGGTGCTAAATAATAACTAATAAACCTTTCTCATGTCAAGAAAAAGAGTACTTATTACCGGAGCAGCCGGGTTTTTAGGGTCACACTTATGTGACCGGTTCGTAAAAGAAGGTTTCCATGTTATTGGTATGGATAACCTGATTACCGGCGACCTGCGCAATATTGAACATTTATTCAAGCTGGAACAGTTTGAGTTCTATCACCACGATGTTTCAAAATTCATTCATGTTCCCGGCGACCTGCAGTATATATTACATTTTGCTTCACCAGCCAGTCCTATTGACTACCTGAAAATTCCCATTCAGACGTTGAAAGTAGGTTCGTTGGGTACGCATAACTGC
>JAJKIL010000198.1 GCA_021154515.1 Niastella sp.
AGATCCGGATGTGGCCGTATTTGCATGAAATGAATGAAAAGTTCTGTAAAGTAACAGATTATTTAATAAATTTAGCTGAGTTGCTACCAGGTATGATATAAGTATAATTCAACATACTTACAAACCAACCAATATGATACCTGCTTATTTACGACCGGCCAGCATTACAATCGCCCGCATTTTCTTTGGCATTGGCATGATAGGCATCGGCATACAACATTTCATTTATTCCGCATTTCGCCCGGTAATACTGCCGGCCTGGCCTCAATGGATGCAAACACCTATTCTTGCTTATTTAACAGGCGTCGTTATTGTCGCAGCCGGGGCGTTGATATTGCTGGGAAGAAACACAAAAACCATTTCCTTGTTGCTGGGCAGCTTTTTATTGTTTTGCCTGATCTTTATTCAGTTCCCTTTTACGCTGTTTATTCAACCTAACTCTCCTGCTCACCTGGGTTTATGGACAGACCCACTTAAAGAACTGGCCCTTTCGGGCGGCGCTTTTGTGGTGGCAGGCGTATCAGATGCCACACCCAAAAACCAGCTTTTTACCGTTATCGAAAAGTTGATCCCACTCGGAAAATTCTTCTTTGCTACCACCCTGTTGTTATTTGGCCTCGATCATTTCTTTTACACTGAGTTTGTCGCCACGCTGGTACCGGCATGGGTTCCTGACCATACCTTCTGGACATACCTTGCCGGTGTTGCCCTTATCGGTACCGGCACGGCTATTATTTTAAAGATCAAAAGAAGAAAAATAGCATTGGCAGCAAGCGCCATGCTTTTCCTCTGGCTAATACTACTTCACATTCCCCGCGCCATAGCCGATCCTTATGGCGCCAAAGGCAATGAAATAACCAGTGTGTTTGAAGCGCTCGCGTTTAGTGGCATTGCGTTGGGAATCGCGGTTATGCAAAAGCAAATAAAGAGCAACACCCTAATTACAGCAACAAGTAAAGCGGTGGCAGTTAATTAGTAGTTGTAACAAATTGATAACTTTTACACATATGTTGGCCACTTATACTCGATAGTTCGCAACCTTCAAACCAAAGTTGCGAACTTCTCCTTCAAAGTTTCAAATTTCCTCACTAAAGTTGCGAACTTGTAGAGACAAACTGTCGTTTTACTGCCTGTTCCTTTAAAGAAACATATTTTCTCTGAAAGAAAATAAGATTCTTTTAAAGAACGGTGTATTCCTTTTAACCATTTCAAATTCCTTAAAAGAAAACCTTAACCCCTAAAAGGATAAGATAACCCCTGAAACTTTTCTGTTTCCCTTTAAATAAAATAAAATACCCTGAAGGAAAATAAAATCCCTTCAGGGATTTTTAAATTCCCTGAGAATTTCCCCTCACCCTGCTATAACCAATTGATTATTACATTTAAAATGACCCAACTTTAAAAATCACCCTTAAAGAAAAACCATCTGATCTACACTATTCTCCTGTTTTCTGCTCCTGTTTATTTATTATTCTCATTATTACATTTGCCCCATGAGCAATGGAAATTCTTTTATAATAAAAAAAGCTACTACCAACCCGGACTTTGAAAATGGAAAGCAACTGTTTCTTCAATACATTAAATCCCTGCATTTTGAATTGAGCTTTCAGGATGTGGATAGAGAACTGGCAGAAATTCATCTCGAATATAATACGCCTACCGGGGTGCTGTTACTGGCTTATGATGGCGACAAAGCCATTGCCTGCGCCGGCGTAAGAAAGATAGATAACAACATTTCTGAATTGAAAAGAATGTTTGTTGACCCGGCTTATCGCGGTCATCAATTGGGTCAGCAGCTATTGCAGCTATCGCTCGGTGAAGCCCGGCTGTTAGGCTATCAGGCTATCCGCCTCGATACTGTTCCGGAGATGCAGGCTGCCATCAAACTATACACGGCTGCAGGGTTCTACCCCATTGAACCCTACCGGTTCAACCCCATGCCTGGCGCCATTTTTATGGAAAAGGTATTATAATAAAAAACCCTCCCGGTATATCGGGAGGGCCATTAATAAGTATTCGTTATTATTACTTGTGTACGTACGTTGCCAGGTGTCTCTCTTTGGTTCCGGTGTTCAGGTTGCCATCGCCCTGAAAGTACAGGGTGTAGGTTCGCTGATTATCAAATGAAACGTTATTGAGGGTGTCGAGGTTTATTGTGTTTCTAACGCGGCGCACATACAGCGTATCGCTCAACTGTGCGGTGTAAGCGAATTGCGAAAAAGTGGTCACAGTACCCGGTGTAATTCCGGAATAAATATTCCGGTTGTTACGGGTTGAGAACACATCAATGGAGTCAACCGTTTTCTGTGCAGCCTTTGCCGTATCGTCTACCACCGCATGTATAAAACGCAAATTAAAAAAACCTACGGTTGGCGTGGTAACAGAATCGCGTACAAATATCTGGGCTGCGTCTCTGGTACTGTTGATGGAATCAGTGACCATTAATGTATAATAAGTATCGGGCGCCAGCATTTTTGTAAACGTCCTGATGGTTATTGAATCAGGATTGCTCACACCGGCGGTCAGTTTAATTTCCTGCTCTCCTGCTGGCACTGAAACATATCCATACTGGGTTGAACTTATTGGAAACATGGTTCCATAACTCAGGTACGGATTGCTGCCAGGCAAAAATCCTGACACTTTGGTACCACCCACCAATACATTAAATGAATCGGCCACATTAAAAATTTTGCCGAAATATGGTGCTGCATGAACAATACGCAGGTAGGCGGTTCCTGCAGGCATTTGATAAGGCGCAGCGGCTTCGTAATCACGATTGCACGAAACAAGTGCAAGGAAGGTCATTACCAGGGCTGAAGCCAAAACAGCCAAAATATTTTTTCTCATCTCAATTTTTTTATTGTTACTGTAAGTATCAATTTGCTCAGCTTAGTTTAAAATTATTTTTGCGAGAACCAGCATTCCTTTGTAACATAATCCTGGTCAAAAGCGCCGATCCTTGTTAACTCAGGTACATCATACAGATATTCTGAATTGTATCTTGGTTTACAACGATACACAAACTTGCTTTTGTTGGTAGCAACCAGGTACTGACCTGAAGGCGGTGTAAAATCAGCATACACCTGCTTGCCTGTTGCCGGGTCAATATCGGTATAATGAAATTTACGCATGTCGATCCATGTCTGGTGCGTTCCCCAAACATACAAGGCAATGTATTTTTGCAGCATAATATGCGTGAGTGTAAGATCACTTGCTGACACGGGTACTACAGCCGGGTTGCTCAAATAAGCATCTTTAACAGCTTGCGTAATTACGTTGGCTACCGGAATATGTTGCGGATAAGTAGTAGTTAACATGTCGAAATTAAGACTGATGGCATTTTTATAAGCAGCCAATGCACCTGCATTATCACCCTTTCTGTATAATGCTTCCGCTTTTGTAAACTGCATTTCAGATGCCGTCATCATAGGCCAGGGACTGGTATTCTGCCACAGGTAACGGCTGGTATCTGTTGTTGGCGCTGCGGTTGAATTGTAGGTAGCATGTCCCCAGAAGTTAAAAGGATATGTGCTCGAATTCAACCCGGGGGTTTTGCCGCCTCTCCAGGGTAAAAAGCCCATAAAGTTACCGGAGTTGTTCTCACGGAGCATATACCAGCTCCTGGGATCACTTACCCCATTGAAGGCAGTAGTGTTACGGCCACTCATCAGATCGGCTATATAGGAACACTGTCTGTACGCCCCCATATTGGCACGGAAAGGACCATAATAATTATTGGCAGCACTCAGCAAACCTCCTGCTGTTTTTACGTAAGCATTATCGTCATTTGTTGTCATAGCCAGATCAGCATATTTAGCTGCTGAATCGGCAAAGGCATAATTGTTGGCCGCAAACAAATTTTTGGCACTGAGGTCAATATAAGAGCGGGCCAGAATGCCATACACAAACTTTTTCCATTTGTTTACATCGCCGCCATTAAAATAGGCATCTCCTTTGGCAAAATTCTCTTTGTTTACATTACCATCGGTCCTGTTTAAGAAGCTAAGCGATCTGTAACAAACGGCACGACAGCTATCATAAAAATCAGCGGAGGCATCGTAATGAAATTGTGATAGATTTTCATTCCAGGCTTCACTTAAAATGCCATCGTTGTACTCATTGGTCAGCTCAAGCCAGCCCCATGCTCTGATGGCCCAGGCTGCCCCAACATAGTCCCATTTCTGTTCTTCGGTACCCCATTCAATGATCTTGTTTATATTTTTTCCATGCCCATAATATACGGCTCCCCACATGGAACCTGTATTGTCGCTGGCGCCGGTCACCCCGCCCATTTCACCGTATGAATCCAGGTCGGTCTGAATGCCGAAATATTGCACATATCTTCCTATATAAGTAGCATCCAGCTGAACGCCAAATCCAGTACCATTGGATGAATAGAAGTAGGTCAATCCACCGATCACACCGGGCATTATCGATTCAATGGGCACTCGCACCGATGCATTGGGATTTTGATAAGCCTCATCGATCTTTTTGCTGCATCCCTGCATGCAAACCGCACCAATCGCCAGGGCTAATAAGGTAATTTGAAATTTATATCGCATAAAATGAATTTGAATTTTGCATTGGTAATGTATCAGATTAAAAACGGGCACGTAGTCCAAAGCTTGCACTAAGCGGTGTGGCCGGGCTGCCGTAATCGAAACCATAAGAACCTACACCTACCGAACCGGGGTTGTTGGCAATTACCGACGGATCTGCGCCTTCATAGTTGGTGAACAGGATCAAATCGTTACCTGTTACAAACACGCTCAATGATTTCATACCTTTTATCACATGCGAAACTTTCTCTGGCAGCAAATAGCTCAGTGTTACATCTCTCAATTTCAGCCAGTTTACATTATGCGAAATGTATTCTTCATTAGGCATGGTGTAATAGCTATTCAAATAATAAGGCACTACTACAATGTTATTCGGCGTTGGGTTATCGCTGTTTTGTAAACCATCATCCAATACACCGTTTACAACACGTGGCGTTGTTCTGTCGGAAGTTCTTTTTGTTTTACCCAAACTGGTAATTACCTGGTCGGCCAGGTTGTAAATATCGCCACCAACTTTCAGGTCCCACAGAATACTCAGGTTCCAGTTTTTATACCGGAAGGTGTTCAGGGTTCCCAGCGTGAAGTCGGGTGTACGGTCACCGATGATCTTAAAGTTGGCATCTATTTCGGGCAAACCGTTCAATGGGCTAACCACAACCTGTCCCTTGTTATTTCTTACATACTTAGAACCGGTAATGGTTCCTGTTTGATGACCACGCACCAAACCACCTCTTGCACTGAACAGGTTGTCTGAGTTATAAAAGTCATTGTCCTTACCAATGGCATCAGGCAGCGTCAGTACTTTACTCCACATGTGGTTGAAATTGAAACTTACGTTCCAGTTAAAATCATTTTTCCTGATGGGCGTAAGGTTCAGGGTCAATTCCACGCCCTGATTACGCAGCGAAGCCGCATTGGCTGTATTCAACACGGCGCCGGTAGCATAGCTGGCCCTGAATCCCGATACGATCTGATCGGTACAAAGTGTGTTATAATAAGCAGCTTCCAAAGTAATGGCGTTATTCAGGAACCTGAGTTCGGTACCAATTTCATAGGTCTTTTGCCTTTCAGGCCGCAGGTCGGGATTGGATTTCGTATACCCGTACGTGTAGGTCGGGCTTATAGCACTGCTGCTTTGGTTATTTACAAATACACTCTGGTTCGAATACGGATCATTCAAACGTGCCGTGCTGGCAAGTGATGCTCTTAATTTGGCGTATTCCAATACCTTACCTTTGATCTTCGGGAAGATATCAGACAGGATCATACTCAAACTGGCGCCAGGATAATTGTATTTGTTGTTTTTATTGGGAAGCGGAGAAGCATTCTCCAACCGATGTGAATAAGTTAAATAAACCAGGTCTTTCCAGCCAATTGACGCTTCGCCAAAATAAGCCAGTTCTCTCAATACACTCAAATTGGGCTTACCAAAATAATTCCTTAGCAACCGGGTACGGGTGCTTTCCAGTGTATTGCTGCTATCGGTGCTGGTTGAATCTTTGAGCCGTGAGCCGGAAACACCATACTGACGGACCTCAAAATCTTCCCACATGGTTCCCACCATTACCCGGGTGCTGAAGTCGCCAAATTTTTTCTTGGCCGATGCGGTAATAGTGTGGTTGTACCCTTCATATGTTCTGTAATAATTATCAAGTGAACCTCCGGTGGAAGCGCTTAACAGGTACGACTGGGGATGGGTGAACAAATAACCATCCTGTTTATAGGTATCGTACCCAAACCGGCCCGATAATGTTAACCACTCAAAAGGATTGATGTCGATACCCATGGTAGCTACCCAACGGCTGTTCTTATCACCGCTTTTATTATTCTTTGCGCTCCAGATCGGGTTATCATAATCGACATTGTAATTGCTGTTAAAAAGCAACAATTTATTCCCCTGTTTATCCTGGTAATTGGTAATGTCGTTATTGGCGGGCCATGCATACAGGTCCATCAGGTATCCATTGGCGCCTTTGGTGGGTTTTACGTTGTCGGAGTTAACATAAGCGATCGAGGGATTGATGGTAATGAATTTACCGATCTTCGTATTATTCGACAGCTTTAAATTGTATTTTTTATAATTGTTGAAAGGAACAGTTCCATCATCGTCAAGGTAAGTACCGGAAAGCCGGAACCCTGAATTTTTTGTTCCAAATTCAACACCGATGTTATGCGTTTGCGTGAACCCTGTACGAAAGAAGTGGTGTATATTATCGTACAACCTGGTATCAGCAGGCCATGCCGGACCGAAGCTGGTAAATTGTCCAGACAATGGCGGGGCTGTTGGCACACCGTTAGCGCCGGGTCCGTACCGGTTATCGAGTTCTACAAAACGGGTCACTTTCTGAAAACGGAAATTGTTATCGTAAGTAACGATCAGCTTGCCGGCAGTATTTGCCTTTTTGGTAGTTATCACAATAGCGCCTGAACTTGCCTGGCTGCCATACAACGCTGTTGCTTCGGGGCCTTTTAATACAGTAACCGACTCAATGTCGTTGGGATTTATGTCGGCAATACGGTTGGTATAATCACTATTGCGGTTGGGTAAGTCCGATGCCAGCCCCACACCTGTACCGCCGTAAGAGTTTTGGTTGAGGGTTTGGTTATCTATAAGTACACCATCTACAATAAACAACGGCTGATTATTACCAGAGAGGGTGTTGAACCCGCGTAATACAATGCTGGCCGATGCGCCGGCAGTACCACCGGTAGGTGTCA
>JAJKIL010000199.1 GCA_021154515.1 Niastella sp.
AAACTGTTATTCCTGCAATCGAAATGTATTGAGCTGTTGACCTTACAGGCCCAGATGTATGAAGATGCGGCGTGTGCTTCCCAAACGCCTTCGCTGATAGTTAAACCCGGGCAGGATACCGAGAGTATTCATTTTGCCAAAGACTACCTGTTACAACATGCCGCCCAGCCGCCCTCTTTAACGGAGCTGGCCCGCGTGGCCGGGATCAATGAATTTAAATTGAAGCAGGGGTTCAAAGCCCTTTATAATAATACCGTATTTGGTTACCTGGCCGATTATAAATTAACCCAGGCGTGTGACCTGTTGAGAGCCAGTGTGCCCATTAAAGATGTGGCCGACAGGCTTGGTTATTCTTCCGTACAACACTTCAACAGCGCCTTCAGCAAGAAGTTTGGCGTGCCGCCAGGGAAGTTAAAGGACCCACTCACAAAAAGCCCTTAAATTAGAAATTTGTATATTCAGATTGGCAAGTAAACTTATTAACGATGTCGATAGTTGTAAAAAGAATATACGAACCGGTAGCGTCGAAAGATGGTTATCGCATTCTGGTTGACCGGTTATGGCCACGTGGTATTAAGAAAGAAAAAGCCGAAATAGATACCTGGTTAAAAGAAGTGGCGCCCTCAACCGAGCTGCGTAAATGGTTCCATGCCGGCAATGGAACATTTGCTGAATTTAAAAAGAAATACCTCGCTGAATTAAAAGAGAACCCCGCGCTGAAAGACCTGAAAACATTATTAAAAGAACATAAGCAGGTAACGTTGTTGTATGCAGCCAAAGACGAAGAACAGAATCATGCACAAATTCTTGCTGAACTGTTAGGTTAATAGGTTATTGAGTTTTTGAATTATAACTAACGAACTTTTTGTAAGCGCCAGATCTGAATGAACGGAAAACAATTACCCGAACAACAGTCGCCTGGTTTTTGATTAGGGCGACCGCAATCGCACCAGAACTGCTGGTTGGCCAGCAGCATGTATTCATCCAGTCCACGGGCCAAACCGGCAGCATGTTTGGCCGGGCCATTTGCCTGCATCACTTCCCAACCATATTTATCGGGCACTTCTTCAAGTTTATTATTGACAAAATACCGCAAGGGATGCCGGTGGGTTTGATCGGCCCAGTAAGCTTTTATTTCTGCAGGATTACGGTGATCGAGGGTGAGCAGCGCCGCATGATAGCCATCGCATACCGAAAGCAGGAATACACTAAAGCCTCTTTCTTTTCCAACCCGCCGCAGTAAAGTATTCCATAAACTTTTCTCCAGCGCCATCGGTGGCAGGCCCCGCGACACGGGATCGGCCTTGGTTATGGGCACCCATTCATCTTTGCGCAACGATAAAAAGCGAACCGTATCGTAACTGCGGATGTAATGACTATCGTGTAACTTTTTGGCCAGTGCTGTAATATCATTTTCGTGGCCATTTAAAACGGTGTGGCGGCTGTACAAACTATCGGGGATGGAAGATTCGCCGAAGATGAGATAATCCAAACCAGCCCGCACGGTATTGATGCATTTATGCCGGAAGCCAGGGCGCCAGTTAGAATCTTTAGGTTGCTCGGGCAGCGCCGTATTGGCGAGAAAGAATTGTTTTATTCTTTCAACATCATCAATGGAAAACAACGCTGTATATTGAATGGAATCTTTATTCAAAGCGGCAGGGTTGGTAGCTGCCTGTTTGGGGGCAAGCATGGAACCAGACAATACAGCTACGATAACAGGGCACAGGACCAGGACGTGTAATTTCATCAGGTATTGAGGTTTTAGGGGCTCTTAATGGACTGTAAAATTAAGAACACGCAAGGGAAATTACCCGGTTATTTTTTCCCCGAAAGGTTATTGATCGTTGACCGGATCCCCTGTTTTTCGAGTTGTGTTTTGGCCAGCGCCAATGCCTGTTCATAATGCGCTAAAGCCTGCTGATTATCGAAGCCATTGTACAGTTCGCCCATTAACAAAAAATAAAAATGACTGTTGTTGGCAGACAGTTTGGCTGCTTCCGCTAAAGCCGCCTCTCTTCCTTTTGCTTTGTATAAAGCAAAGATCCTGTTCAGGGCCACGCCGGGCGAATAATTGATCAGCAACAGTTTGTCGTATAGCTGCAGAATGTTAGCCCATTTTTCGGTAGTGTCTTCTTTAATACAATGCCAGTATGCAATGCCTGCTTCCAGGTGATAGGAGGTTACATGATTACCCGTGGCGGCATTGTTTAAAAAATGAATGCCCTGGTTAATCAATGCCGTGTCCCATAAAGCCGGATCCTGTTGTTCATACAACACCTGCGCATCATTATGATCTACCCGGGCGTTGAAACGGCTGGCATGAAAACACATAAGCGCCAGCAACGCGTTTGTGTTGGGCCGGTTGGTGCGTTCGTATTCGGTTAGCATAACACCCAGGCGCATCGCTTCTATACAAAAATCCTTGCGCAGAATGGTATTTTCAGTTTGCGAGTAATAGCCTTCGTTGAACAGCAGGTAAATAATATGCAACACATTGTCGAGCCTGTTCTCCAATTCCCCGTCGGGCAGGGTGTTGTCGATGGGGATCAGATGGATGTTTTCGTTCCGCAGTTTTTCTTTGGCGCGGAACAACCGTTTGTTGATGGTTTCTTTATTGGTGAGAAATGCTTCGGCAATTTCATCGATACCAAAACCGCAAAGGATGCGCAGGGCCAGGCCTATCTGCGCTTCACTGGCAATGGCCGGATTACAAATGGCAAACAGCATTTGCAACTGGCTGTCTTTAATATTTTGTTGGGAGAAGTTGATGGCTTCGGGTTCCTCGTTAAGGGGTTGTTGCGCTTTTATTTCAGGAATAACTTTTTGTTCGTAGATCTTGTGCCGCCTGAAATGGTACAGCGTTTTTTGTTTGGCAACCACGTACAGCCAGGCAGCAGGATTGGGCGGCAGTCCTTTAATGCCCCAGGTTTCCGATGCAGCCAGAAACGTTTCACTTACTATGTCTTCGGCCATTTCAATATGTTCCAACCCAAACTGCTTACTGATAACCGCCACCATTTTGGCAAACTCCTGCTGGAACAATTGTTTTAATGATTCCTGTTCTTTCATAAGATAGCTAAAAGGGTGGGTCGCCCTATGTTAAGTTAGGTGAGCCATCCGCCAGCTGGCGGATGACCCACCTAAGTATTATTGATATACTGGTCTTACTTCCACGCTGCCATCGAAATCCAGAACCGGGCAACCATGGGCCAGGGTAACTGCTTCATCCATATTGTCTGCTTTAACAATGCAAAAGCTTCCCAGGCGTTCCCTGATCTCAACAAAAGGACCATCGGTGATTACGCCCCCTTTTCTCAATACCTTACCATCTGTTTCCAGGCGCATACCCGTCATACCTAATTTGCCCTGTGCGGCAATACCGCCTACCCAATCCTGCCACTTTTTGGCCAACGCCTGCATTTCAGTAGGGGAGATATTGCTGAAATCATAACTGGGTTGACGAAATATTAACATGAAATCTTTCATACTGTTTTTGTTTTTGGTCCCGCTAAACGGGAAAGTTAGGATTTTTTAATATTATAGGAGAAAGGCTGCAAGCTATGCGAATTGTCCAGGCGTATACGTTCCCACCACAGCAGGATTAGGGAACGCGATGTTCACCCGGTTATAACTGTTGATGGTGATCACTGCAAACGTGAGATCGATCAGTTCTTCTTCGGTGAATTGTTGCAATGCTTCATTATATATATCATCAGCAACATGACCGTTGTTGACCTGGGTAAGCGCTTCAGCCCAGGCTAATGCAGCACGTTCGCGTTCGCTGTAAAAAGGCGCTTCTTTCCAGGCATTCAGCACCAGTAACCGTTGCGCGTTTTCACCATTCGCCAGCAAATCCTTTGAGTGCATGTCGAGGCAGAATGCACAACCATTGAGCTGCGATACGCGATAGTAAATTAAATTCATGAGAGATTGTTCAACCGGTGATTTGTGACAATAAGCACCCAGGGTGTTTAAAGCTTTCAGTCCGCGTTGTCCTTTTTCGTAAACGTTAACTACCTGTTTCATTTGATTCGATTTTATCGTTATTAATTAGTGTGTTTATACAGTAATAATGACCGGATCAAACCTGATTGGACAGGCAGGACAAAAAAATTCTTCTTTTTTTTTAATACAATTATTTACCTGGATCTCATCCTTCGCCTTTCTGCTTTCAGGCCGGTTGAATTGACGGCTTGTTAGTGATTGATGCAGCATAAACCAGCAAGTTAGGTGCCTTAGCGGATTAAAAACCGCATAAAATGCGTTATTTGTTTGTCATTGTGCTTCTTTGTGCGTTAAATAGGATTATATTGCAATACAACCATTACTAACTGTTATGCTTAAAAAAGAGCGTCAGGCTTATATTTTGCATCAGGTGAACCTGCACAATAAGGTGCTATCATCGCTGCTGAGTCAGGAGATCCGGGTGTCGGAAGACACCATTCGCAGAGACCTGCAGGAACTGGCTGATGAAGGAAAGATCATTAAAGTACATGGCGGCGCCCTCAGTCATTCTTTTAACGAAGTACATTACCCGGCCGACAATGTTTATTCACAAGACCATAAAAAGATAATCGCCCACAAAGCGGCAGCCCTTATACAAAACGACATGTTTGTACTTACCAGTGGTGGCACTACCATCATTGAACTGGCGCGCGTACTGCCGCGACAGTTAAAAGCCACGTTCATGTCGGGCAGCATTCCCGCTATACTGGAATACATGCAACACCCAGGCATCGATGTTATTATGATCGGTGACCGCATTTCAAAAAACTCAAAGATCACCATAGGCGCCGAAGCCATTGCCAAGATCAAACAGATCAATGCCGACCTGTGCTTTTTAGGCATCAACGCCATTGACCTGAAACACGGCACTACAGATAACGATTGGGAAGTAGTGCAACTGAAAAAAGCAATGATCCAGTCGTCCCGAAAAACGGTTTGTTTAACCATCTCTGAAAAGATCAACACGCTACAACCTATCCATATCTGTGATATTCAGCACATCGATGTGCTTATTACAGAGTTGCCACCCGACGATCCCAGATTGAAGCCGTATATCGATTTGGGTATTCAGGTATTATAAGCGCCTGCCCTGTAACACAAGGCGCTTGTATATCCAGACTTATGAAAACAATGTTAACTGAACAGGTTCAAGATAACAATTGAACTGAATAAGCCTATCCCTATTCAACCACAGATTCATTGACCCAAAAAACTGTTATGAGAAAATTCACAAGGCTGTTACTTGCAGTAGTTCTTCTTTTATGGGGCATGTATGCAACCGCGCAGGATAAAACGATATCCGGTACGGTAACAGATGCCGATGACAACAAGCCTGTTCCCGGCGTATCTATCACTATCAAGGGAACCAACCGGGGTACTCAAGCAAACGCCCAGGGCGTTTTTTCCATTAAAGCACAAAAAGGCGATGTGCTGATCATTTCCTCCGTGGGATATGAAGGCAGCCAGGTGCGAGTGGGCGATGCAGCTGCCATTTCGGTTAAAATTAAAAACTCCCAGAAGCAAATGGGAGAAGTAGTGGTAACTGCGATGGATATTAAAAGAAACCCGCGCGAATTGGGTTATTCGGTGCAAACCGTGAAGGGATCAGACATTCAGCAAACACAGCGCGAAAACTTCATTAATAGTTTGCAGGGGCTGGTAGCCGGATTGAC